>JAEWJD010000275.1 GCA_023386765.1 Pseudomonadota bacterium
GGTCCGGCGTGGCCTGGCCGAACAGATTCAGGCGGATGCCGCGCACGCCGGCCCGGTCCATGGCGTCCAGCGCTTCCCGCTCAATGCCGGGCTGCACCACCGCCACCCCTCGCAGGCGTCCATGCGCCAATGCCAGGGCGGCCAGCAGATGACGG
Organism: Pseudomonadota bacterium; assembly: GCA_023386765.1. Classification (GTDB taxonomy): domain Bacteria; phylum Pseudomonadota; class Gammaproteobacteria; order Burkholderiales; family Burkholderiaceae_B; genus Bordetella. Next base: position 156 of record JAEWJD010000275.1, read on the forward strand.
TTGTCGGTGCCAAGAAAACTGGGCTGGACCAGGACTCCGTGCGACAGGCCGTGCCGATCGAGCAGGCCGAGATAGTCGGGCAGCGTGGCGTCCGCCGATGGCGTGTAGCGCCGGCCGTCGGTCATGGGCAGGTCACGCAGAAAGACGTGTGCGTGGGTGTCCACCGAGAGAGGAATCGAGGTCAAGCCGGAATCTCCGCGATCAGGATATGAACCGGGCGGATTCTAGGCAGACAAGATATATTGATCTATTGCCTGAAAACGATTTATTCATATCAAGTCAATATGGAAACCCGACACCTGCGTCATTTCCTCGCCGTGGTGGATCATGGCAGCGTCAGCCAGGCCGCGGATCAACTGGGGCTGGCCCAGCCAGCTTTGTCGCAGTCGCTCAAGCGCATGGAGCAGGCCCTGGGAGTGCGGCTCTTTGAGCGCAGCCGCAAGGGCGCTCGTGCCACGCCGGCGGCGCTGGCCATCCTGGAGGATGTGCGTGTGAGCGTGGCGCGTATCGATGCGGCTGCCCAGCGGGCCCGCGAAATCGCCAGCGGCAGCGCCGGGCAGTTGGTGATCGGCCTGGTGTCCTCTGCCTTGTTCGACACATTGCCGCGCGCCTTGCGTGCCTTGCGCAAGACCGCGCCGGGCGTGCGTGTCGTGTTGCACGAAATGAGCAACGCCGAGCAGGCGCAGGCGCTGGAGAACGGCACCATCGACCTGGGGCTGATGCATACGCCGGTGGCGATCCGGGGGCCGATGCGGGAGCGCCTGCTGGTGCGCGAACGTCTGGTGGCGGCCGTACCGGATGAGTTCGAGATCGGCGATGATGGGGCGGTCTCGTTGGCCCAGGTGGCACAGGCTGGCTTGGTGATGTATCCCCAGGATCAGTTGCCGGTGTTCTATGCTGCCATCCTGGATGCCTTGCGCAAGGCGGGGCTGACGCCGTGGGTGGCGCAACAGGCCAATCGCACCCTGACCGTGCTGTCTTGCGTGGCTGGTGGCTGTGGCGTGGCCTTGTTGCCGAGCTGGATCCGCAGCCTCGATTTCCGTGGCGTGCGCTTCTGCCCGGTGCGCGATGGCGAGGAACTGCCCAGCTTTGACTTGAGTGCCATCTGGCCGGCCCGTTCGGTGCCTACCCTGGCAGACCTCTTTGCCGGGCTGGACCTGGCTTCCTAGCGCCGTATTGCCCTGTCGTCGATGTCATTTTCTGTAAACCCCGTCAGCCACGCCTCGCGCTAAAGTGCGTGAGCGCCAGGGTTGGGACTCTGGCCGGTGCCTGTCGTTTCTTACCGAGGTGTTCTGTGCAACGTTCGATTTTGCTGTTGGCCTGCTGCGCGGCCATGCCGGGCTGGGGTTGGGCTGCGGCCCTGCCTTCCACCATTGAGGCCGTTACGGTCTATCCGGATCGCGCGGTCGTCACGCGTCAGGCCAGCGTATCGCTGGGGGCGGGCGAGCATGAGTTGGTGTTCGAGCGGCTGCCTGCCTCGCTGCAGGACAATTCATTGCAGGTATCCGCGCAGAGCACTGGCCAGGCCACACTGCTGGACGTCAAGACGGCGACAGCCTATCTGAGCGAAAGCGCCAATTCGCGCGAGCAGGCCCTGCAGCAGCAGATCCGCGACCTCCAGGCACGCCTGAACGCGCTGGAAGACGAGGCCGCGGTGCTGGAGAACCAGCGCGAGTGGGTGACCCTGATGCAACGCGGCGCCACCGAATCCGGCCGAGACGGGGCGCGCCTGACGATCGAGCAGCTCAATGCCGTGCAGGTCCAGAGCGCCGATATGCTGGCACGCGCCCTGAGCGGTCTGCGCCGCGTGGCTGAACAGCGAGAGACGTTGGAGCGCGAACTGAATGCCCTGGAGCAGGGCCAGCAACAATTGCGCCAGGACAGCGCGCAACGCAGCAAGACGGTGACCCTGCGGGTGCAGATGGCCAAACCCGGCAAAGTCGATGTCGGTCTTTCGTATGCGGTAGCCGGGGCGCGCTGGACGCCGGCCTACGACGCGCGGTTGCGCGGCGCAAAAGGACAGGTCGATCTGGGCTACTACGGGGTGGTGCAGCAGCGCACCGGCGAAGACTGGGATAAGGTCAAACTGACCCTGTCGACCGCCCGGCCTTCGCTGGGCGGCGCTGCGCCGGAAAGCCAGCCCTGGATCCTGGACGTCGCACCGCCTCCGCCGCCGATGCCCGCCCCGCGTCCTGCGCCTGTGGCCGACGCCCGCCAGGCGCGCATGGCCTATGCCCAGGCTGCCGCCGCCAGGTCTCAGGCCAAGATGGCCGAAGACATCGCCTTGCCGCAAGCCGAGCTGAATGACCAGGCGACCAGCGCCTCGTTTGCCCTGTCGGCCCCGGCCAGCGTGCCCGCCGACAATTCGGCCCAGCGCGTGGCCATCACCACAGCCAGTCTGCCGGCCAAGCTGCGTTACGAAGCCGTGCCGGGCTTGCGCGAGACGGCCTTCCTGAACGCCAAGGCCAGCAACGACACCGCCTATCCCATGCTGGGCGGCCCGCTCAACAGTTTCCTCGATGATGCGTTCATCGCGGCCAGCGCCATCGAGACGGTGATGCCGGGCGAGGAGCTGGAGCTTGCCCTGGGTGCCGATGAAGGCATCGCGGTCAAGCGCGACCTGGTCAACCGGTTTACCGAGAACACGGGTTTTTCAGGCAACGGCCGGCGCGTGACCTACGAGTACAAAATCAAGGCCAAGAACAACAAGCCGGCGGCGGTGCAACTGCAAGTGAGCGATCGCCTGCCGGTGTCGCGCAACGAGAAGATCGTGGTCAAGCTGCTGTCGCCTGGTGACGTCACGCGTGGCGATGAAGGCAAACTCAGCTGGACCTGGGATCTGCAGCCCGGCCAATCGCGCGAAACCACCTTGAAGTTCTCGATCGACTACCCGGCCGATCTGCCGGTCCAGGGGCTGTAGGGCAGGGCGGCTCAGCCGCTTACCAGTCCCAGTCCGTTCAGCCCGCCCAGTGTCGCTGGCCACTGGCGGGCGCGGGCATTCTGCAGCAGGATGCGCGCCCAGGCCATCCAGCCAGCCCAATCAATGCGTTTGTCCCAGGCCGTTCCCCAGGCTTGCAGCGCGGCCAGCCCCGCTTCGGCATGGGCTTGGGCCGCCGCGTAATCCTGGGCGGTCAAGGCCAGCTGGGCGGCCAGCAAGCGCGGCTCGGCCACCCAGGGGTTATGAGTGATGGCACTGTCCAGCAGGTGCCGGGCGGTGTTCATCTCCGTGAGCGGGTGGCTGCGGGTGACGACCTGCCAGTACAGGGCGGCGGCGGCGGCCTCGTCGGCCGGCGTCACGGCAGCGGTGCAATCACCGAAGGCCGGCGGAACCGGAATCCCGGTGCCGTGTGCCATGGTCGACAACGGCTGCAGCAGGCGCGAGAGCATGTTCAAGATGTTGGCAGGCGGCTTGAGCGGGCCGGGCCACATCGAAGCGGCCCAGTGCGGCGCGGTCTCGCGCCGTTCCTGGTAGGGATAGCCGGCAAAGATCTCATCCTGCCAGCTATGCCATTGCTCTGCCACATCGGCGGCGGAGACCACAATGAAGGCGGCCACCTGGCGCGGGCTCAGGGAAATCGTGGTGCCATCGCTAGCCTCTAGCGTCAGGCCCTCGCGGCCTTCGCCCTGCAGAATGCGCTGCACGAACTGCGTGCGCGGCATAGCGCAAAACAGATGCACCCACGCCTCGGCCTCTTCGCCAAGGCGTTCGCGCAGCACGGCGCGCTCACGTTCGCGGTCAAACAACGTCAGATCCACATACTCGTTGCCGTAGACACTGTGGAACAGGCCCAGCAGGCGCACTTCACGCGGTTGGTTCCAGAGCACCAGGCTGCGGTAGACCCCCAGCAGGTGGTGCTTGAACGTACCGGCCTTGTGCCAGTCTTCCCCTGCGCTGCGGGCAAACAGCAGGGCCAGCAGTTCGGGAAGATCCGCATCGATGGCGGCGTGATCGTCGGCCAACAGGGCGCGGGCGTGAGGGTGAAGTTCAGGCGTCATGGCAAAGGCGATGCGGGCAAAAGGCCGTATTGTCGCCCCGATGCTTCGCATCTCAAATAACGATTATGTCTATTGATATTCAGGATCATTGCTTTAGGTTTTGAAGCGGCCTGCGTAGAATCCGCTGCGTTGGCGCTGCCGGGCAGCGCAGTTTCCTTGCGAGTGGCTTCATGTTTATCCGTTCTCTGTTGGCTGCTGGCGCGGCCTTGTTGTTGGCCTCCGGGGCGTCGGCGCAGTCCACTGCACCGCTGGTGGTGGGGGTGACCGTCGGTCCGCATGCGCAGATCGGTGAAGTGGCGCAGCGGGTCGCCGAGCGGGATGGCCTGGCTGTCAAACTGGTGGAGTTCAGCGACTTCATCCAGCCCAATGCCGCACTCGATGCCGGCGAAGTGGATGTCAACATCTACCAGCACCGGCCCTTCCTGGATGCGCAAAACCGTGCTCGCGGTTATCACCTGGCACCGGTGGCTGGCGCCGTGGTGCAACAGATGGGGGTGTACTCCAAGCGCCATGCATCGCTGCAGGACCTGCCCCAAGGCGCGAAGGTCGCCATTCCCAACGACCCTACCAATGGGGCTCGCGCCCTGCTGGTGTTGCAGGCTGCCGGATTGATCCAGCTCAAGCCCGGCGTGACGGTCGAGGCCTCGCCGTTCGACATTGCCGAGAATCCGCGCAAGATCAAGATCATTGAAATCGAAGCGGCGCAGCTGGCGCATTCGTTGGCGGATGTGGACGCTGCGGCGGTCAACTCGGCCTATGCCATTCCGGCCGGCCTGTCGCCGGCCAAGGATGCGCTGGCGTTGGAAAGCGCGGATGCGCCGTTTGCGGTGGTGGTGATCGCCGCGCGCCAGGATCGCCTCGACGATCCGCGCATTGCGCGCTTCGTGAAGGCCTATCAATCCGATGAGGTCAAGGACTTCGTCGCCAAGCAGTTCCCGGGCGCCTACACCACGTCCTGGTAAGCGTCTTCAATCCGCGCTGGCCGTCAGGGCCAGCGCTTCGTGAATGGCCTGGGCGCAATCTTGCAGTTGCGTCAGCAAGGCCTCGCGCGGCTGCGCCGCCAGGCGTGTGCGCGTTGCCACCAGTCCCAGCGATGCCACGATGTGACGTTGCGGCTCCGTAAAGGGGATGGCCAGCCCGGCCAGCCCTGCATCCAGTGCGCCCTCGGTGTAGGCGTAGCCCTGGCGCCGAAGCACTTTCACCTGAGCCAGCACGTCTTCCCAAGGCATTTGCCCGGCGTCGCCGTCTGTGCCGTCATAGAGTTTGCGCAGCTGCGCGCGCGGTAGCGCAGCCAGAATGCACCATGACATTGCCCCGCGCAGCAGCGGCATGCGGCGTCCACGCCCGAAGCTCATGCGTGCGGGCTCGGCGCCCAGTTCATGGTGCACCGTCAGGATGCGCGCGCCGCAGATGGTCACCAGCACGGCGTCCAGGCCGCTCGCCTGGGCCAGCGCTGCCATCGGGCGCGCCGCGCTGAGAATCAGCGGATCCCCGGTGCGGATGTGATAGTCCAGTTCGGTGACGGCCGGCCCCAGCACGAAGGTCCCCCCCACATCGCGGCGCAACAGGCCGCAGGCCACCAGTTCACGCACGTAGCGATAAACCGTGGGCACGGTGTAGTCCATGGCTTGTGCCAGGGCTTCGGCCGTCCAGGCCGCGCGCGGCGACTTGAACAGATCCAGGATGGCGATCATGCGGGCAAGACTGGTTTCGGCCATGGTGGGCAATAAATTTGATGAATTATCACTATAAGATAATTGACGTATTTTTGCAGGATGGCTAATATTCATCGCTGTTTTATCAAATAGCGATAAAAATCATGAAATATGAGCCGTTAGAGGCCGACCTCGCCTTCAGCCACATGGGTTTTTACGTACGTGATCTCGACGCCATGGCGCGCTTCTACCGCGACGCGCTGCGTTTCACGGTGACCGACCGCGGCCTGATGGGTGAAGTCGAATTGGTGTTCCTGAGCCGCGAGCCGGCCGAGCATCATCAGATCGTGCTGGTGTCGGGCCGTCCGCAGACGCTGCCGTTCAACGTGATCAATCAGGTGTCTTTCCGAGTGCCGGATCTGGCGGCACTGCGGCGTTACCACGCACGCGTGCTGGCCGGAGGCGCCACGGACATGCAGGCCGTCACGCATGGCAATTCGGTGTCCTTCTACTGCCGCGACCCGGAGGGCAATCGCCTGGAAGTGTTCATGGATACCCCCTGGTATTGCGAGCAGCCCTTGCGCCAGCCACTGGATCTGGCTCAGGACGATGCTGCCATTTTGTTGCAGGCCGAGGCCATCGCCCGCGCCCGTCCCGGTTTCCAACCCCGCAGCGAATGGCTCGCCGCCATGCGCGAACGCATGCACGCCGACCAGCGCGCACGTTGATCTTTTCTATCAATACGAGGTTTCCTGTCATGAAACTCATCAGTTTTACGTACCAAGGCGCGGCATCCTATGGCGTGCTGCAAGACGACCAGGTGCTGGACCTGGGCGCCGGGTTCGGCGAGCGTGCCCCTGATTTGAAAAGCTATCTGGCCCAGGGGCTGAGTGCGGCGATGGCCGGGGATGCGCCGCGCCGTGCGCTCGCGCAGGTGACGCTGTTGCCGGTGATCCCCAATCCTGGCCAGATCTTCTGCGTCGGGTTGAATTACGCGGACCACGTCCAGGAGACCGGTCGTCAATCGACCGAGCATCCCACGATCTTCATGCGGGTGCCCGAATCACAGACGGCTCACGGCGAGGCCATCGTGCTGCCGCCGGAGTCGGATCGCCTGGATTACGAAGGCGAGATCGCCATCATCATCGGCAAGCCCGGCCGGCGGATCGCCGAGGAGGATGCTGCCGCCCATATCGCCGGCTATGCCTGCTACAACGACGGCAGCATCCGTGACTGGCAGACCGCGACCTCGCAATGGACGGCCGGCAAGAATTTCTGGCGCACCGGCGGCTTCGGGCCCTGGATGGTGACAGCCGATGAAATCCCCTTCGGCACCTGCATGACATTGATCACGCGCCTCAATGGCCAGGAAATGCAACGCACCACCACCGATTTGCTGATCCACAGCTTTGCACGCCAGATCAGCCATCTGTCGGCTTTCACGCCACTGGCAGCGGGCGATGTCATCGTCACCGGCACGCCGGGCGGGGTGGGGGCCAAGCGCCAGCCGCCGGTGTTCATGCGCGCCGGCGACGTGGTCGAGATCGACGTCGATCGCATCGGCGTACTGCGCAATACCGTGCGGGCTGAATAACACCGCTCAAGCGGACAGGCGGCCCGCGCGGCCGCATCTAGGAGGAGACAATGCGTACATTGCGTGGTTGGCTGGCCTGTGCGGCCGGCATGCTGACCCTGCTGGGCAGCCCGGCTCGGGCCGAGCCTCAGTCCCGGCCCTTTCCCGTCAAACCCATCATGGCCATCGTGCCGTATGCGCCGGGCGGGCTGACCGATCAGCTGGCGCGCGAGGTCGGTGCGCGCATGGCCAAGAGCCTGGGGCAACCGGTCATCGTGGAGAACCGGCCCGGGGGGGCGGCCCAGATCGCCATGAACTACCTCAAGCAGGCTCCCGCCGACGGCTATACCCTGTTCTTCGGTGATGTGCCCTCGCTGGCGACCAACGTGGGCCTGTTTCCCAAACTGAGCTATGACCCGCGCCGCGACCTGCAGCCGGTCACGCAGTTGGTGGAGTCGCCCGCCCTGGTGGTGGTGCCCAACGAGCGGCCCTTCAAACGTTTCGAGGAGCTGGTCGAGGCGGCGGGCAAGGCGTCGCTGGCCTACGCGTCGCAAGGCGTGGGCACTGGCGGTCATCTGTTCGGCACCCTGCTGTCCGACCGGATCGGCGCGCCCATGACTCATGTGGCCTATCGCGGCTCCACCCCCGGCCTCATGGATGTGATGAGCGGGCAGGTGGACTTCATGTACGACGCCATTCCGACCTCGGGCGTCTATGCCACGGCAGGCAAGTTGCGGGCATTGGCGATCGGCTCGGCCCAGCGTTCGCCGCTGCTGCCCGATGTGCCCACCCTGCAGGAGCTCGGCTATGGGGCCATCGTGCCGACGTTCTGGTGGGGTGTGGCCGTCAAGGCGGGCACGCCGCAGCCGGTGATCGACACCTTGCATCAGGCCATGGTGGCGGCCA
>JAEWJD010000299.1 GCA_023386765.1 Pseudomonadota bacterium
CGCCAGGCGTCACACCAGCGCGGAAAGCGCGAGGTCGCCAGGCAATGCGGCATGGCCACCCGCAGCACCACGCTGTCGTGGCCCGTCGCACCGGCCTCGCCGCGCGCGTCCACCACCTTGCGCACGATTTCGGCAGCCGAAGCGCGGAACTGTTCGCCGGCGGCGGTCAGGCGGGTCGGAAAGCAGCTGCGATCGATCAACGGCGTACCGACCCAGGTTTCCAGCGATTGGATACGGCGGCTGAAGGCAGACTGCGACACGTTGCGCAGCTCGGCTGCCGTCGTGAACTGGCGGCATTCCGCCAGGGTCAAAAAGTCCTGAAACCACCGAATATCCATACCGATCACCTGACGCTTTGGCGCCTTTGGCACCCTGCGGCGAAGTATAGGGAGCCGGCTTCAGACGCATCATGCGTAATTTGCATAAGCATGGGTTTTACAGGGTTAGTCCCTAGCGCCCGCCGCGCCCGGCCATCGCGCGTCCCCCGTCCGCGGCAGCCTTTACACTGACACCCATGCGCCTACAACTGCTTTCCGACCTCCACCTCGAAGCCGATCCCGATTTCCGCCTCGCGCTCGCCCCCGACGTCGACGTCCTGGTGCTGGCCGGTGATATCGGCTCCTATCAACGGGGTTCAAAGCTGGCAGGCGAGGATTTCGGTCTGGCGCAGTTTGCGCCGGCAGCGCTGGGCGAGCGCCCGCCGCGGGTGATCTTCGTACCCGGCAATCACGAGTTCGACGGGCTGAACCTGGCCGAAGCCACGGCCCGGCTGAAGGCGGTCTGTGCGCAACTGGACATCCACTGGCTCGAGCGTGAAGTCCTGGTGCTCGATGGCGTGCGTTTTGTCGGCACCACGCTATGGGCCGACTTCGAAGCGCTGGTCGACCCGCAGGGCAGCCAGACGCAGCGCCGCGTGCAGATGGAGAAAGCCTTCCGGGCGGCCAACTTCTACCTGAGCAAGCACAGCACGCTGGACGACCAGGGCCAGCCCATGCTGGCCGAATCGCTGCGTGACATGGCGCTGCAATGCCAGACCTGGCTGGCCGAGGCGCTGGCCCAGCCCTTTGACGGCCCTACCGTGGCCATCACGCACTTCGCGCCCAGTCTGCGCAGCGCCGATCCGCGCTACGGCCTGACGCCCGGGACGGCCGGCTTCTGCAACGCCCTGGACGCCCTGCTGCCGCAGGCCGATCTATGGCTGCATGGCCACCTGCACTGCCCCAACGACTACGTGGTCGAGGATGCGGCCAGCGGGCGGCGCTGCCGCGTGCTGGCCAATCCCCTGGGTTATGCCCGCAAGGGCGAGCAGACCGGCTTCCAGCCACAGTGCGTGGTGGAGCTGGCCCCGGTTCAGAGCGCCGCAGCCAGCTGATAGAGGCAGTCACCGCGCTGGGTCTGGGCCGGCACGCGCTTGCACAGCACCAGGCCCGCGCCCGGCGAACGCACCAGGGTCGGCTCGCGTCCCGGGGTTTCCGGATGGTGCAGGCGCGCCACCGGCTGCCCGGCCTCGATATCGGCACCCAGGGCCACCAGCGGCTCGAACAGACCCGCCTCGTAGGCATAGACATAGTGGCGCGCCGCCTCGATGCGCAGGAAACGCATGTCCTCGTTGTGCACCGGCTCGACCGGCACGCCCTGCAGCGCGTCGACGTGGGTCAGGAAATTGAGCACCCCGTTCCAGGCGCGTTGCAGCACATCGGGCGAGACGAAGCCGCCGCCGGCGAGCTCGGAAATGAAGGGCGTGGCGCCTTGGCGCAGCGCCGCCCAGGAGCTGGCCGCCGGCGTGCCCTTGTCCAGCAGGCAGGCATGCGGCACGTCGAATTTCTGCATCAGCCCGCGCAAGGCGGTACGGGCCTCTTCCTTGCCCGGATCGATCGTCAGCAGGCAACCCCCGTGGTACAGCAACGAGCTGCCTCCCGAATGCAGGTCGACCACATATCGGCAGCCGGGCATCAGCGTGTGCTCGATGTAATCGGCGATGATCTGCGTCGGCGTGCCCTTGGGGTCACCCGGAAACAGCCGATTGAGGTTGCCGTCATCCAGCGGCGAGACGCGCAAGCCCGCCGAAGCGGCCGGATAGTTGGCCATCGGCAACAGGATCAGCTGGCCGCGCACCTGGGCTGCATCCAGTTCCCGGATCAGCCGGGAGACAATGATCTGGCCTTCGTATTCGTCGCCATGGTTGCCCGCCATGACCAGGATGGTCGGTCCTTCGCCATTGCGGATCGAGGCGATCGGGATGGGGATCCAGCCGTAGGCCGAACGATGCACCGAATGCGGCAGGCGCAGATAGCCGAATTGCTTGCCTTCCTGGGCAAGGTCGATTTCGCAGAAGATGGGATTTTTCATGATGAGACGCCCGCGTGGCATCCGGAGACACCACGCGGTGTGAGGCAGGGATGTATCAGGGAGCGATCTTGCGGACCTTGATCAGCTCGGCGTTGCGGTCGCCTTCGGCGGCCAATTGCTTGGCATAGGACTCACCGCTTTGCGTGCCCGGCAGCAGGAAATAGCTTTCCAGCAGCTGGCCGAACTCGGCGCTGTCGACGGCATTGTCGACCATCTTCTGGACGGCCTGGCGGGTCTTGTCGTCCATGTTGGCCGGCGCGAACACGCCGAAGTCGGAGCGGTAGTCCATGCCATCGATGCCCAGCTCACCCAGCGTCGGCACGTCGGGCCAGATTTCCAGGCGCTTGGGCTCCATCACGGCCAGCGGCTTGAAGTTGCCGGCGCGCACCTGCGGCAGCAGGCTGGGCGTATTGAGCACCAGCAGCTCGAACACGCCACCCAGGGCGTCCTGCATTGCCGGGCCGTCGCCACGGTAGGGAATGTGCGTGAGCTTCACCCCGGTGCGGGCCTGGAAGTCTTCCATCGCCAGGTGACCGGCCGAGCCCTGGCCCGGCGTGCCGAAGCGCACCGCATCCGGGTTCTTGCGGGCGTATTCCAGCGCGCCCTTCAGGTCATTGAAGGGGGCAATCTTGGTCGCCACGATGGCGACCGGCGAAATGGCCGCGCTACGCACCGCGGTGAAATCGCGCTTGGGATCGTAGTTGACCGGGTTCAGGTTGGGGCCGATGGTCAGCGCGCTGGTCGAAGCCAGCATCATGGTCTGGCCATCCGGCTTGGAGCGCGCCACGTTGGCCGCGCCGATGGTGCCGCCTGCACCGCCGATGTTCTCGACGATCACGACCTTGCCCGACTGGCTGCGCATCACATCAGCCAGCCGGCGGGCCAGCGAGTCACCCACGCCGCCCGCGCTGTAGGGGACCACCATCTTGATGGTTTCGTCGCGCGCCTGCGCCACGTTCGATCCGAATGCGACGACCATCGCCGCGCCCAACACTACGGTTTTCTTCAAGACTGACAGCATGTGTACATTTCCTTAAGGCAGATTGATCAACTGCTGACAGCGCCGCGTCTGACGCATTGCGCTGTATGGTGAAGCGACTGCGGAGGTGCTGTGTTTCTGCGGTGCCGACTGCTGCCCCGGCACGGCCGTCTGACGGCTGGCGAGGCGCGGATTGCAAGCTCAGCGCGCGACGCGCGAACTGCGTCCCGGAGGCGTTCCGTGCATGTGATGTGTCTCCTGTTCGATTGTTTTACCGTTGCACCGGTCTATGCCGGTTGCGGTTATGTCTCGGTCGGTGGCAGCCCCGGCGCGTCAGCGCGGTCCCGAGGCGGGCAGGCCGAAGGCCCTGGGGCCCGACGCCACAACGCCGATCCTGTTCCACATTCTTGACCCGCAGCGGCGCCATCGTAAAGCGAGAAATAATTACCATGTGATGCCGTTTATGCATCAAGTACTATTTTTACTAGGGGAAACACGGGTTAGTTGATTCTAAAACCTCCGTATTTACCCTAGGTTTCCGAGCCTCAGGCGGCCCCGGAAACCTTGAGTACCGTCCCCGATACATACGACGCCTTCTCCGACAGCAGCCACAACACGGCTTCGGCCACCTCCTGCGCCTGTGCGACCCGCTGCATGGGCAGGCGGGCGGCCACGCGCCGCGCGCGCTCCGGCTCGCCCGAACTGGCATGGATCTCGGTGTCGGTGGTGCCAGGCGACACCACGTTGGCGCGAATGCCCCGGGCCGCGAATTCGCGCGCCAAACCCAGGGTGAAGGCCTCGACCGCGCCCTTGGAGCCGGCGTAATGAATGTATTCGTGGGGCGCGCCGGATGCCGCGGCCAGGGATGACAGGTTGACGATGCTGCCGCCCTGGCTGCTGTCGACCCAATGACGCACGCACACCTGACACAGCGCCATCAGGCCGATGACGTTGACCTCCAGCACATCGCGCGCGACGGCCATGTCCAGCTCCAGGAAGGAGCCGATACGGCTGGTGACACCGACATTGTTGACCAGGCCGGCCAGCCGGCCCCATTGCAGGGCGCCTTGCAGTACCTCGCCGGCACGCGCCGTGTCGCGCGCATCGGCCTGCATGGCCTGCACCCGCCCCGGCAAGGCCGCACAGCGCTGCACCAGCTGCGCGGCGCGCGCATGGTTGGACGCATAGGTGAACAGCACGTCGTAGCCCGCCTGCGCGCATAGCATGACGGTCTCGGCACCGATGCCGCGCGCCCCGCCGGTGATGATGACCGTGCCGGGGCGAAGAAGCTGGGACATGCGCAAGCGCTCCATGACAGCGGCCGTGCCATGACGGCACGGCACGCACTGGGAAAGCGCTATCTTAGGGCCTCGCCGCCGCCCTTCAAAGCACCGGTTCAGCCAGGTGGAACAGCCCGTCGCCGCGCGCGCACAGCGTCGGGAAACGCCGGCAGGACACCACCCCATCGCTGCTGAAGTGCAGCGTCAGGGGCTCGGCCAGCGGATCCTCCAGCGCGTACAGGCGCACCGCGGGCTGCCCGGCCCGCACCGTTTCCCCGGCCTTGGCCAAGGGCTCCTGCAACCCGGCGCAGGGTGCATAGACGGCATGGCGCGGCCCCAGCGAGCGCAGCAACCGGGTCGCCGGCGCCGGGTCGCAATCCAGTTGCGGCGCAATGCCGTAGTGGCGCAAGACGCGGCGCACGCCCTGCTCCGCCGTGCTCAGGCCTTGCGGGTCCAGGGTTGCCCCGCCACCCAGCTCGGTCGTAAGCGCGGGAATCCCACGCTGCGAGGCAGCCGCATACAACGTGGTGGCGCCGCCGCCCCCCGAACCGTTGGTCAGTACGCTGTTGGGCGCCCCGAACACCGTCAGCAGCTCGCGTAGCGCACCGTCCTGTACCGGGTCGCTCACGCGCTGTGCCAAGGCGGTGTGCGAGTAATCCAGCGACCGCCCCCCCGAATGCAGGTCGATGACCAGGTCGGCCAGCGGAAACAGCACGCTCTGCACATAGTGCGCAATCATCTCTGTCACGCCGCCATTGGCGCGCCCGGGAAACAGGCGATTGAGATTGCCCTCGTCGATCGGCGAGACCCGCCGCCCGGCTTCGACCGCCGGGTAATTCAGGGCAGGCACGATGATCACGCGTCCGCGCAGCGCGGCCGGATCCAGCTCGCGCGCCAGGCGGCGCAGGGCGATCTGGCCTTCATACTCGTCGCCATGGTTACCGGCGGTCAGCAGGGCCGTGGGGCCCTCGCCATTACGCAGGCACACGATGGGAATCTGCACCATGCCATAGGCCGACAGGTCGATGGAGTGCGGCACGTGCAACTGGCCGGACTGTTTTCCGTCGCGGTCGAAGTCGATATGGGTCCAGATGCGGCTGGTCTCTGTCATGTGGCGGTCCTTGCGTGTTTCAGAGAAGCTGGCTGAGAAATTGCTGGGCCCGCGGGTGGCGGGGTGCGCTGAAGAAGGTCTGGGGGTCAGCCTGCTCGACGATGCGCCCGGCATCCATGAACACCACCCGGTCAGCCACCGTGCGCGCGAAATTCATTTCGTGCGTCACGCAGATCATGGTCATGCCTTCGCTGGCAACATCCGTCATGACGTCGAGCACTTCCTTGATCATTTCCGGATCCAGCGCCGAGGTCGGTTCATCAAACAGCATGACCTTGGGGCTCATGCACAGCGCACGCGCAATCGCCACGCGCTGCTGCTGCCCCCCCGACAACTGGCCGGGGTACTTGTCCTGCTGCTCCGGAATCCGCACCCGGCTCAGGTAGTGGCTGGCAATCTCGCGGGCCTTGTCCTGCGACAGGCCGCGCGCCTTGCGCAGTGCCAGGGTGCAATTCTGCAGCACCGTCAGGTGGGGAAACAGGTTGAAGTGCTGGAACACCATGCCGATGTCGCGCCGCAGCAGGTGCATGCCCGGCGTGCCCTTGCCCACCCGCTGGCCATTGACCTCGATGGTGCCCTGCTCATGGGTCTCAAGCTGGTTGATGCAGCGGATCAGGGTGGACTTGCCCGACCCCGACGGCCCGCAGATCACCACGCGCTCGCTGGGCTGGACGATCAGGTCCACATCGTGCAGCACCTGGAAGGAGCCATACCATTTCTGCAGGCCGGCGATCTGCACCGCCGGCGTCGTGCTATTGGATTGCATGTTTCTTTTCCCTCTTGCGCTCAACGCTGATGCGCCAGCTGCAGGCGGCGCTCCATCAGCCGCACCAGATAATTGACGCCCAGCGCCAGGATCAGGAAGATGATTCCCACCGCGACCATGGGCTCGGCATAACGGAACGAATTGGCGCCCACCTCCAGGGCAATGCCCAGCATCTCCGGCACCGCGATCACCGCCAGATAGGGCGTGGCCTTGAGCGCCGACACAAAGTAGTTGCCCATGGGGGCTGCCACATTGCGCAGCATCTGCGGCAGGATCACCGACACGATCACATCGCGCCGTGTCAGGCCCAGCGCCCGCCCGGCCTCGAACTGGCCGCTGTCGATGCTGTCGATACCGCCCTTGAAGACCTCGGCCAGATAGCCGCTGTAATAGATCGACAACCCCAGAATGCCGGCAGCCACTGCCGGTAACGTGACGCCATAGAACGGCAGCACGAAATAGATGAAGTAAAGCTGCACCAGCACCGGGGTGGAACGGATCACGTCGATCAGGAAACGCATCACGTAGCCAAGCCAGCGATTGCTGCGCCGCAGGATCTCCAGCACGAAACCCAGCACCGCCGCACACAGCGAGGCCGCCACGGCGATCCAGATCGTCATCCCCAATCCCTGCAGGATCAGCGGCACCACGGAGATCGCGAAGTCGATATCAAATTTCACGGCTGCCTCGATGTTCGATGTGCACGCGACGCTCCAGGTAGCGTCCCAGCAGCGTGGCCGGATAGCACACGATGAGATAGGCCACCATCAAGGCGGAGTACACCCCGACCGGGTTGTATTGCGTATCGGCGATCTGCTTGGCGCGAAACGTCATGTCGGTCAGCGTAATCAACGACACGATGGCCGTGCCCTTGACCAGCTGGATGAACTGATTGACGAAGGTCGGCATCATGGCCGAGACCACCTGGGGCAGCTCGATGAACCACAGGATCTGCAGCCGGTGCAGACCCAGGGCCCGTCCGGCCTCGACCTGGCCCTGGTTGAGCGACTGCAGCGCCGCGCGCACCGCCTGGCTGCCATAGCCGCCGATATTCAGGCCCAGGGCCATACCGCCCACCGTGATGCTGGACAGGCGGATCCCGAAGCTGGGCAGCGCGTAATACAGCACGAACAGCAGGATCAGCACCGGCGAACTGCGCCAGAACTCGATCACGCTGGTCACCGCCAGGCGCGTGGCGCCGTGCGTGAAGTGCTGCAGAACGCCCATCACCAGGGCGAAGGGCACAGCCCAGAGCATGCCGTAGAAGGTCACGAGCGCCGTGACCTTCAGGCCCTCCAGGATGCCGGCAAGGATAGTGAAGCTTTCCATGGCCAGGCCGGTCTTCAGAACTCGCCGGCGCAGACCTTGGCCGTCGTCACGACGTCGTCGACCTTGTCTTCATCGGTGAAACCATACTTGGTGCGCAAGGCATCGACGGTGCCATCGGCCTTGAGTGCCTTGAGCTCCTGGTTGTAGGCATCACGCAGGCGTGTGTCATCGGCACGAAAGGCGATGGCGGTGTACATCATCGAGGGCACGCCATTGCGCACCAGCCCTGTGAACGGGGTGGCGCGCTCCACGCCCTGCAGCTTGGGATCCTGCAGCAGGCCGACCACGCTGGCCGCCGACAGGGTGGCCGCATCCACACGGTTGGCCAGGATGGCCGACAGCATGGCCTGGGCATCGCCCAGATAGGTCAGCTGCGCCGGGTCCACGCCCGCATCGAGGGCATTCTTGGAGTTGAGCGTGCCACGCCCGCCAGTCAGCCGGATCTTCGGATTGGCCTTGATATCGGCATAGCTGTGGATGTTCAGCGGATTGCCCTTCTTGACGATCAGGCTGTCGCCCACCGCCAGATCCGGCTCGCTGAAAATCACCACCTTGCAGCGCTCGGGCGTGATGGCGATGCCCGAGGCCACCATGTCAAAACGCTCCGCTCCCAGGCCCGGGATCAGCGCGCCGAACTCGGTGATCACGAAGTCCACCTGGTTCACCCCCAGCCGGGCGAAAGCCGCGCGGATGATGTCCGGATGGAAGCCGGCCGCCTGGCCATCTTCGGCTCGAAAGCCCCAGGGCTGGCGGTTGTGCACGCCGATGGTGACCTTCTTGTCTTTGATGATGGTGTCCAGGGTGTCGGCCTGCGCGGCGGGCAGGGCCGCGCCCAGGGCCAGCGCCACGGTCAGCCCGGCGGCGCGCTTCAGAAGCTGCATTGTCATGGTGTTTTTCCTCTTGCTATGTCGTTGTGCGCAGCCACCTGCGGCGGCTGCGGGTACTGCAGAAAGCGATCAGCCGCGACGTTGAGCGAAAGCCGCCAGCGCGGCCTGCAGGTCGGCCTGCAACAGATCGCCATCCTCCAGGCCAATGGCCAGGCGGATCAGGGGCCGGTCGGTGGCGGGACACAGGCGTGCCCGCTGCAACTCGGCAGGATAGAAAGCGGCCAGGCTGTGCACCCCGCCCCAGCTGGCCCCGATGGAGAACTGCGTCAGCGCGTCGAAGAAGGCATGGAAAGCGGCCTCCTCGGCCTGCACCAGTTGCAGGGAGAACAGGCAACCCTTGCTGCGGTAGTCGCGCTGCCACAGGGCATGGCCGGGGTCGCTGGCCAACGGCGGATACCAGACCCGCTCGACCAGGGGCTGCTGCGCCAGCCAGCTGGCGATGCGATAGGTGCTTTCGCCCTGGGCCTGCAGACGCAGGGGAAAGGTCTCCAGCCCGCGCAGCACCAGAAAGCAATCGTCCGGGCTGACCTGCAGCCCCAGCGTGCTCTGTGCCTCGCGCAGCACGGCATAGTGCGCCGGATCGGTCGTGGCCACGCTGCCCATCAGCACATCCGAGTGACCGCTGAAGAACTTGGTCGCCGCCTCGATGCTGAAATCCACCCCGTGGTCCAGCGGCCGGAAACCCAGCGGGCTGGCCCAGGTGTTGTCCATCATGGTGAGCACGCCATGGCGGCGCGCCACGGCCGCAATAGCCGGGACGTCGCACATTTCCATGGTCAGGCTGCCTGGCGACTCCAGGCAGATCAGGCGCGTATTGGGCCGGATCAGGGCCTCGATGTCCGCGCCGGCCTGCGGCGGGTAGTACTCGAC
This sequence comes from Pseudomonadota bacterium, assembly GCA_023386765.1. GTDB lineage: Bacteria > Pseudomonadota > Gammaproteobacteria > Burkholderiales > Burkholderiaceae_B > Bordetella. The sequence goes on from JAEWJD010000299.1 coordinate 9,572, forward strand.
CTCCACCCCCAGGTTGACCAGCCATTTGTCGGCCAACGCCGCCAGCGACCCGTAGCTCGCCGCCGACAGCAGCACATGATCGCCCGCCCGCACATAGGCCAGCACCACCATGGTCAGCGCGGCGGCCCCCGACGGCGTGATGACGCAATGCTTGCCGTTCTCAAGCTCGGCGATACGGTCCTCGAGCAGGCGGGCCGTCGGCGTGCCGGTCACGCCATAGCTGTAGCCATCGGGCTGGCGGTGCTTGCGCGCGGCGAAATCCGCGATCGAATCGAACACCACCGTCGATCCCCGCCACACGGCGGGAGACAGGCTGGCATAGGCGCGCCCGGGCGCGGGGGAGACATCAGGGGAATGAGCCATCGTGGAAGATCCGTTTCCAGTAGTACAACCGAGATGGCGCAGTCTGGGCCGCGTGGACTATGATTTCAACAATCAGAATGACTCAAACTAGAAGCTGGTGTTATAGCTATGGACATGCGCGATATCCAGATCTTCCGCGCCGTGATGCGCGCGGGCACCACCAGCAAGGCCGCCGTGGTGCTGGATATCTCCCAGCCGGCCGTCAGCCAGGCCATCCGGCGCCTGGAAACCCAATCCGGCCTGCGCCTCTTTGACCGCGTGCGCAACCGCCTGCTGCCCACCCAGGAGGCCGACGCGCTGCTGGTCGAGGTCGATCGCTGCTTTGCCGGCTTCGAACAGATCGAACACCGCATCCGCAGCCTGAAATCCTTTGGCGTGGGCCGCATGGCCATCGGCTCGCTGCCCGCGCTGGGCGTGGGCTTCATGCCGCGCGCCATCGCCGCCTTCAATCCGACCGAGCGCCGGGTGCAGATGTCCTTCCAGATCCTGAGCTCGCGCGAAGTCATGCAACAGGTGGTGGCCGGCCAGCTCGACCTGGGCCTGATGGCCGACGAAATCGCCGTCATGGGGCTGGAGCACTCGCTTTTCCTGGAAGTGCCCGGTGTCATCGCCATGACCGCCGCCCACCCGCTGGCGCACCGCAAGGTGCTCGCCATCGAAGAGCTGGTCGAGCAGCACTTCATCGCCCTGAACCCCGAAGACGCCAGCCGGCGCCGCCTGGAAACCGCGCTCGGCGAACGCGGCCTGACCCTGCGCGCGGGCTTCGAGACGCCCTACGCCTTCTCCGTCTGTGAACTGGTGCTGCGCGGCATGGGCATCGGCCTCATCCACCCCATGACCGCCGTGGACTACCTGGCGCGCGGCCTGGTCATCAAGCGCCTGGACATCGACATCGCCTTCCGCTCCCTGCTCGTCTTCCGTCCCGACCGCTCGCTGTCGCAGAACGCACGCGAGCTGCTGCGCCTGATGCGCATGCAGGCCGACCAGGACTTGCGGCTGATCGAAGGCGCGCTGGGCTGAGGCCCTGCGCGCGCCTTAACCCAGCGGACTGCGCCCCACGCCCTTGATCAGGGCATTGACC
>JAEWJD010000298.1 GCA_023386765.1 Pseudomonadota bacterium
TTCCCATCGCACCGGATCGCACCGTCTACATGGTGCAGCCTGAAGCCATCGGAGGCACGCAATGAGACGCGTGCCTTTCTTCGATAATCCGGTGCTGCGCGGGCAGTTGCCCATGTGGCGCGCCCGGTTGGTGCTGATCCTGTTGTTCTGTGGGCTGGCCGTGCTGGTCGGCCGTGCCCTGTTTCTGCAGGGGCTGTCCAATGAGTTCCTGCAGCAGCAGGGCGAGCGCCGCTACGAGCGTACGCTGACGCTGTCTGCCACGCGGGGCAAGATTCTCGATCGCAATAACGTGGTGCTGGCCTCGAGCGTGCCGGCGAGGGCGATCTGGGCTATTCCCGAAGATGCCAAGGCGATTGCCGGTGGGCAGCTTGACGCGCTGGCGACGTTGCTCGGGACGCAGCCGGCCGAGCTGCGTCGTCGTCTGTCGGACGAGGATAAGAATTTCGTCTACCTGAAGCGCCAGGTGCCGATGGATGTGGCTGACAAAATCAAGCAGATGGCGCTGCCGGGCATCCATCAGCAGCCGGAGTCGCGCCGCTACTATCCGGAAGGCGAGGTCACGGCGCACGTTGTCGGTTTCAACAACGTCGAAGACAAAGGCCAGGAAGGCATCGAGCTGACCTTCGATCAGCAGCTGTCGGGTCGCTCCGGGATGCGTCGCGTGATCAAGGACCGCCTGGGCCGGGTCATCGAGGATGTGCAGGCGATCACGCCGCCGGTCGACGGGCGCGATCTGCGCCTGTCCATCGATACCCGGTTGCAGTACCTGGTCTACAAGGAACTGCAGGCCGCCATGGATCGGCACCAGGCCCGTGCGGCCACCGCCGTGGTCGTGGACGTGCATACCGGCGAGATCCTGGCGCTGGCCAACCTGCCTTCCTATGACCCCAACCGCCGCGATACCTGGAAGGTTGCCAACCTGCGCAACCAGGCCATCACCGATACCTTCGAGCCGGGTTCGATCATGAAGCCGTTCACGGCGGCCTTGGCGCTGGATCTCGGCCGCATTACGCCGACAACGAAGTTCGATACCGGCAACGGGCGATTCCAGTATCAGGGTTCGACGATTTCCGACGTGAGCCGCTTTAACGGTGTGCTTGATGTCGCGGGGATCCTGCGCCGCTCCAGCAATATCGGCATGACGATGATTTCCGAGAAGCTGCAGGCCCGCGAGATGTGGGATCGGTTCACGGAGCTGGGCCTGGGGCAGGCACCGCAGCTGGGTTTTCCGGGTGCCGCTCCCGGGCGCCTGCGTCCCTGGGATCGTTGGCGCTTGATCGAGAAGGCGACCATGGCCTATGGCTATGGGCTGTCGGTATCGCTGCTGCAGGTCGCACGCGCCTATACCGTGTTTGCCCGCGATGGTGACATGGTGTCGCTGACGCTGGTCAAGCGCGACAGCGAGCCGACCAGCGTCAAGATCTACACCCCCAAGACGGCCCGTCTGGTGCGCGACATGCTTGAGGCGGCCGCGGGCCCGGATGGCGCCAAGGCGGCGCAGGTACGCGGTTACCGTGTGGCGGGCAAGAGTGGCACGGCGCGCAAGATCGTCGATGGCAAATACAGTACGCAGCGTTATCGCAGCTCGTTTACCGGGTTTGCGCCTGTCTCCAATCCCAAGATCGTGGTGGCGGTATCCATTGACGAGCCCCGTGTGGGCGGCTACTACGGCGGTGCGATTGCCGCGCCGGTTTTCTCCAGCATTGTGGGCGGCAGCCTGCGCCTGATGGGGGTGCAGCCGGATGCGCCCTTTGAGTCGACCATCGTGGCTGGTGTCGAAAGTGCAGGAGGAGCGCGATGAGCGTGTCATTTGAATTCACGCGCGCGCCAGCAGGCAGTTCGTTGCCTTTGCTTCGCCAATTGCGCGAGCAGGTCGGCGCCCAGGCCGATCTGCGGCTGGACTCACGTGAGCTGCAGCCGGGCGACGTCTTCGTTGCCTGCCGTGGTGTGCACGGCGACGGCCGTCGTTATGTTGCTCAGGCCCTGGCCGCGGGCGCGGCTGCCGTGGTCTACGACCTGGACCTGCTGGATCAGGCCATCCCCGCGGATGCGCGGGTGCTGGGTGTCGCCGGTCTGCGCGGCATGCTGGGTGAATTGGCCGACGGCTGGTATGGACAGCCATCGGCCAGCCTGATGGTACTGGCCGTGACCGGCACCAACGGAAAAACCTCCTGCGTGCAGTGGCTGGCGCAGGCGCTCTCTCGCCTGGGTAAGCCCTGCGGAACGGTCGGTACGCTCGGCGGCTTGATGCCGGATGGCGCGTCGCTCGGTGGCAGCCTGACCACGCCGGATGTGCTCACCCTGCATCGCTGGTTGGCGGTCATGCGTGATGCGGGCGTGCAGGCGGTGGCGATGGAGGCTTCCTCCATCGGCCTGGAGCAGGGCCGCATGGACAACGTCCGTGTGGTGGCGGCCGGCTTTACCAACCTGTCGCGCGACCACCTCGATTACCACGGCACCATGGTGCGCTATGAAGCGGCCAAGGGGCTGTTGTTTGATTGGCCCGGCCTGCAGTCGGCCGTGATCAATGCGGATGATGCTGCCGGGCGGCGCCTGTTGGCGCGTTTGCCTCAAGAATTGGCCTGCGGTTATGGACTGGAGCCGGGTACGCCGGCGCAGATCTGCGCTCGCGAATGGCAGGCTACCGCGCATGGCCAGGTGTTCACCTTGGCCACGCCGGAAGGCGAGGCCCAGGTGGTGACCCCGCTGCTGGGCAGCCACAACGTGTCCAATCTGTTGCTGGTGGCAGGCCTGTTGCTCAAGCTGGGCTGGTCGCTGGGCCAGGTGGCCCGCGAACTGGCGGCGATGCAGCCGGTCGACGGCCGTCTGCAAACCGTGCCGGCGCCGGCCCTGAGTCAATTGACGACGGCCTCACAGGGGCCGATGGTGGTGGTCGATTACGCCCACACACCGGATGCGCTGGCACGTGCTTTGACCGCACTGCGGCCGCTGGCACAGGCCCGGCAGGGCGCGCTGGTGTGCGTGTTCGGCTGCGGTGGTGACCGCGATCCCGGCAAGCGGCCCGAGATGGGGCAGATTGCGGCTGAACTGGCCGATCGCTTGCTGGTCACCAGCGACAACCCGCGCAGCGAGTCGCCCCAGGCCATCATTGATCAGGTGCTGGCGGGCATTGCGCCGGCTGTCCATCCCCGCTCCCAGGTGGACCGGGCGCTGGCCATTCTGCAGGCTATCTGGAACAGCCGTCCCGAAGACGTGGTGCTGTTGGCTGGAAAGGGACATGAAACCTACCAGGAAATCGCCGGCCAGAAATCGGTCTTCGACGACCGCCAATGGGCACGCGCCGCCCTGCTGCTGCCGCATGTGGCCGGCGTGTCCAGTGATACTCGCAATATCGGGGCCAACGAGTTGTTCGTGGCCTTGAGCGGTGAGTCGTTCGACGGTCATGACTATCTGTCGCAGGCACAGGCGCGCGGCGCCTGCGCTGCGGTGGTGGCGCATCCGGTGGCCGATACGAGCCTGCCGCAATTGGTGCTGGGCGATACGCGTCTGGCGCTGGGCCGGCTGGCCACGGCGTGGCGATCGCGTTTTGCGTTGCCGGCGATTGCCGTAACCGGCAGCAACGGCAAGACCACCACCAAGGAAATGATTTCCGCCATCTTGGCCGAGGCGCTGGGCGAGCCGCACCGCCTGGCCACGGCTGGCAATTTCAACAACGACATCGGCGTGCCGCTGACCTTGTTGCGGTTGCGCCCGGCGCATCGCGCGGCGGTGTTCGAGTTGGGTATGAATCATCCCGGAGAGATCGCGCAATTGGCCGCCATGGCCCAATGTGGCGTAGCGCTGGTCACCAATGCCCAGCGTGAACACCAGGAGTTCATGCATACCGTCGAAGCCGTGGCGCAGGAGAATGGCTCAGCCATCGCTGCACTGCCCGCCGGCGGGGTGGCGGTGTATCCGGGCGACGAACCCTACACGGCGATCTGGGATGCGCTGGCAGGGGCGCGGCGCGTGTTGCGCTTTGGCCTGCAGCCGGGGCTTGACGTCTACGCTCAGCATCTGCGGCCTGGCCCGCAAGGGATCTTGTGCCAAGTTGTAACCCCGCTTGGCGTCGCGGAGTTGTCGTTGCCGATGCCGGGTGAGCACAATCTGCGTAATGCATTGGCAGCCATTGCCTGCGCATTGGCGGTAGATGTTCCGCTCTCCGTGGCAGTGCGCGCGCTGGCTGGTTTTCAGGCCGTCGCCGGACGCATGCAACGGAAAGAAATGATTGATGGAACTTTGCTCATCGATGACACCTACAATGCGACCCCCGATTCGGTACGCGCGGCCATCGATGTCCTCTCGGGACTTCCCGGCCCCCGAGCCCTGGTGCTCGGCGACATGGGCGAGGTCGGTGACAACGGACCCGCCATGCACCGCGAAGTCGGTGCCTATGCGCGCGACCGGGGAATAGACGCATTGTTCACGCTGGGCGAGGCGAGCCAGGCGGCTGCGGCCGAATTCGGCGCCCGGGCGCGTGCTTGCGTGTCGGTAGACGAAGTCGTGGCCGCACTGCGCGGCATGTCCCCGTCCAGCATATTGATAAAAGGTTCGCGCTTTATGCGCATGGAGCGGGTTGTGACGGCTTTTGCCAAGGAAGAAAACCAGGCCGGCGGTCAGGGAGACAAGCATGTTGCTTGAAATTGCTCGCTGGCTGTCGGATGACGTGCGCGCCATTGGCGTGCTGGAGTACATCACGTTGCGTGCGGTGTTGGCTTGCGCCACGGCTCTGCTGATCGGGCTGGCGGCCGGGCCACGCGTGATCCGCAAGCTGACCGAGATGAAGATCGGCCAGGCAGTGCGCAGCTACGGCCCCGAGTCGCATCTGGTGAAAACTGGCACCCCCACCATGGGCGGTGTCCTGATTCTGATTTCCATCGCCATCAGTACCTTGCTGTGGGCAGACTGGACCAACCGCTTTGTGTGGGTGGTGCTGCTGGTGACCTTCGGCTTTGGCTGGATCGGTTGGCGCGATGACTATCGCAAGGTGGTCTTCCGTGATCCGGAAGGCATGCCGGCACGGCAGAAATTTTTCTGGCAGGCCACCATCGGGCTGGTGGCTGCGGTGTATCTGGCTTTTGCTGTCTCGGCCCCGGCCAACGCGGAACTGTGGCCGTTGTTCAAGGGGTGGGTGTTGAGTGGCTTCAGCATGCCGTTGCCTACACGCGCTGACCTGATCGTGCCGTTCTTCAAGTCGATCAGCTATCCCCTGGGTGTACTGGGTTTCGTGGCGCTGACCTGGTTCGTGATCGTGGGAACCAGCAATGCCGTCAACCTGACCGATGGGCTAGATGGCCTGGCGATCATGCCGACGGTCATGGTGGGGGGCGCGTTGGGCATCTTCGCCTACGTGGTCGGCCGGGTCGATTACTCCAAGTATCTGTTGTTTCCGTATATCCCCGGGGCGGCCGAGTTGATGGTGCTGTGTGCAGCCATCGGCGGGGCAGGTCTGGCCTTCCTGTGGTTCAACGCCTACCCGGCACAGGTCTTCATGGGTGACGTCGGGGCGCTTGCACTGGGCGGCGCCCTGGGCACGATCGCAGTCATCGTGCGCCAGGAGATCGTGTTGTTCATCATGGGTGGAGTGTTCGTGGTCGAGACGCTGTCGGTGATGCTGCAGGTGACCTGGTTCAAATACACCAAGCGCCGCTACGGACAGGGCAGGCGGATGTTCCGTATGGCGCCATTGCACCACCACTTCGAAGTGGGTGGTTGGAAAGAGACACAGGTCGTCGTGCGTTTCTGGATCATCAGCATGATGCTGGTGCTGATCGGTCTTTCGACACTGAAATTGCGATGAATAACGAAGTCCTCCCCCACGCTGCGCCGCCGCTGGTACTCATCCTTGGTTTGGGTGAGACCGGCGTCGCCGCGGCCAAGTGGTGCCCCCCGCAGGGCGCACGCTAGCGGGTGGCCGACACGCGTGAGCAGCCCGGCGGGCTGGCGGCGTTGCGCGATGCCTTGCGCGAAGCCGAGGCGGACTTTCATCTGGGCTGCGGCGAGCACTTCGACGCGGCCTTGCTCGATGGGGTGTCTCAACTGGTGCTGAGCCCGGGGCTGTCGCCCATGCAGGAGCCGGCAGCCAGTCTGCTGACCGAGGCTGCCGCGCGCGGCATCGAGGTGGTGGGCGAGATCGAGTTGTTTGCGCGCGCCCTGGAGGGCCTGGCCGAAGCGCAGGAATACCGCCCGCGCGTCCTGGCCATTACCGGCACCAATGGCAAGACCACGGTCACGGCACTCACTCGCCAACTCATCGAGGCCTGCGGGCTGAGCGCCAGGGCGGCCGGCAATATCAGCCCTGCGGCATTGGCAGTCCTGATGGATGCGCTCGAGCAGCAGGCATTGCCTGATGTCTGGGTGCTGGAGCTCTCGAGCTTTCAGCTGGAAACGACCCGCAGCCTGGCCGCCGATGCCGCCGTGGTGCTCAACGTGACCCAGGACCATCTGGACTGGCATGGCGATATGCAGGCTTACGCCCAGGCAAAGGCCCGCCTGTTGACCATGGCGCGCGTTGCCATCGTCAACCGCGATGATGCGCTGACCCTGGCCATGGTGCCGGAGATCAATGCCCTGACGGTGCGCAGCTTCGGCCGCGGATTGCCGCCGCGGGTTGGTGACATGGGCCTGGAGATGGCCAATGGCGTGGCGTGGCTGGCGTCCTGCGAACCGAACGATTTCGACGAACCGGCACCGACGACGCGTCGCAAGAAGGATGCGCCGCCGCCGCAACGCGCCTCCGGCCGCGTCAGCCGGCTCATGCCCGTCGATGCCTTGCGGATTCGCGGCACGCATAACGCCCTCAATGCCTTGGCCGCTCTGCAGCTGGCGCGGGTGCTGGATCTCGGCTGGGGCCCCATGCTGCGCGCTCTGCGTGACTATGCCGGTGAACCGCATCGCGCTGCCTTCGTGCGCAGCATCGGTGGTGTGGACTACATCAATGACAGCAAGGGCACCAACGTGGGGGCCACGCTGGCCGCGCTCGAAGGCCTGGGCCAGACCGTCGTGCTGATCGCCGGTGGCCAGGGCAAGGGACAAGATTTTTCGCCGCTGGCACCCGTAGTGGCGCGTCATGCCCGCGCCGTGGTGTTGCTGGGCGTGGATGCCGAACAGATTGCGGCGGCATTGCAGGCCAGCGGGGTGGAGCTCGTCATGGCTGCCGATATGCGTGAAGCCGTGACGCGTGCCGCCACCCTGGCTCAGGCCGGGGATGCGGTGCTGTTGTCGCCGGCTTGCGCCAGCCTGGACATGTTCCGCAACTATCCGCATCGGGGTCAGGTCTTCATCGAAGAAGTGGAAGAACTGGCCCGTGACCGGGGAGAGGTGCTATGAGCCTGTTCGCCGAACTGACCGCCAGCGTCAACGCCGTGCGCCCGGGGCGCACCCGCATGCGCAATACCGACCTGCTGCTGGTGCTGGCCGCGTCAACCCTACTGATGCTGGGCCTGTTGATGGTGTATTCGGCCTCCATCGGGCTTGCCGACGGTCCGCGCTATGCCTCTTATGGCCGCTATTACTTCGTGATTCGTCATGGCCTGTTCATGGTGGCCGGCCTGCTGGGCGGCGCGTTGGTGCTGTGCGTGCCGATGCGGGTCTGGCAGCGGTTTGCGTTTCCCTTGTTCGGGGTCGCGCTGGCCTTGCTTGTCGCGGTGCTGATCCCTGGCATCGGCCGCGAGGTCAATGGCGCGCATCGCTGGATTCCGCTGGGGCCGTTGAACTTTCAGCCTTCCGAGCTGATGAAGCTGGTGGCGGTGCTGGCCGCTGCCAACTACACTGTGCGCAAGCAGGAGCACATGCAGTCTTTCGTGCATGGCTTTCTGCCGATGGCGCTCGCCCTAATGGCCGTCGGGCTGTTGCTGCTGCTTGAGCCCGACCTGGGCGCTTTCATCGTCATCGTGGCAATCGCCATCGGCATCCTGTTCCTGGGTGGCATCAATGGCAAGTACTTCAGCATGCTGCTGGCGGTGCTGGGGAGCACCTTTTTGCTGCTTATCTGGCTGTCGCCTTGGCGCAGGGCCCGTCTGTTCGCCTATCTCGACCCCTGGAATGACGCCAATGCCTATGGCAGCGCCTACCAGCTGTCGCATTCGCTGATCGCGCTCGGGCGCGGGGAATGGTTCGGCGTGGGGCTGGGGGCCAGCGTCGAGAAGTTGCACTATCTGCCGGAAGCCCATACGGACTTCCTGATGGCGGTGGTCGGTGAAGAACTGGGCTTTGTGGGCGTGGTGCTGGTCATCGTGCTGTTCGGCATCATTTTGCAGCGCGCCTTCGATATCGGCCGCCAGGCCATCGCGATGGAACGCACCTTCGCAGGCCTGGTCGCACTGGGCGTGGCGATGTGGTTCGGCGTGCAATCGTTCATCAACATGGGTGTCTGCCTCGGCCTGCTGCCGACCAAGGGCCTGACATTGCCGCTGATGAGCTACGGCGGGTCTGGCATCGTGATGAACCTGTGCGCCCTTGCCATGTTGCTGAGGGTGGATCACGAAAATCGCGTCATGATGCGCGGAGGCCGCGTATGAGCGCGCCGACCATCCTCATCATGGCGGGCGGCACCGGCGGGCACATCATGCCTGGCTTGGCGGTGGCCGAGATCCTGCGCGAGCGGGGCTGGCAAGTCCGCTGGCTGGGCAACCCGGAAAAAATGGAAGGTCAGCTCGTGCCGGCACGTGGCATCGAGCTGGCGCCGCTGTTCTTCCAGGGCGTGCGCGGCCGGGGCGCGGGGGCCTTGCTCAAGCTGCCAGTGCTGCTGACCCGCGCGGTGGCGCAGGCCTGGCGGCATTTTTCCGCCATTCGTCCGGACGTCGTGCTGGGCATGGGTGGCTATGTGGCGTTTCCCGGCGGCGTGGTCGCGGCCCTGCGCCGCACGCCCATGGTGGTACACGAACAGAATGCCGTGGCCGGCACGGCCAACCGTTGGCTGGCACGCATGTCGAGCAGGGTGCTCAGCGGCTTTCCGGGTGTCCTGCCGGGCGCCCAGGATGTCGGCAATCCGGTTCGCGCCGATGTCTGCCGACTGCCCGGCCCCGGCCAACGCTATGCCGAGCGCCAGGGGCCGTTGCGCATTCTGGTGGTGGGCGGGTCGCTGGGCGCGATGGCGCTCAATACCGTTGTGCCGCAGGCGCTGGCGCGTCTGCCTCAGCAGGATCGGCCCCTGGTCACGCATCAGGCAGGGGCCCAGCATCTGCAGGCGCTGCAGGAAAGTTACGCCCAGGCAGGCGTGCAGGCGGATTGCGTGACCTTCATCAATGACATGGCGGGTGCATTGGGGCAGGCTGATCTGTTGATCTGCCGTGCCGGTGCCATGACGGTCGCCGAAGTGGCTGCGGCAGGCGTGGCTGCCTTGTTCGTGCCGTTCCCGCATGCCATCGATGACCATCAGACGGCCAATGCGCGCTATCTGAGCGATGCGCAGGCTGCCTGGTTGCAGCCGCAAAGCGCCCTGAGTGCCGAGTGGCTGGCCGACTGGCTGCAACAACGCAGCCGCAATGAACTACAGACCGTCGCCCAACGGGCGCGCGCTCAGGCGCGTCCGGAAGCGGCGGCACATATCGCCGACGTTTGCGTCGCTGCAGCGAGGCGCCAATCATGAAACATCGTATCCAACATATCCATTTCGTAGGCGTGGGCGGCTCAGGGATGAGCGGCATCGCCGAAGTGCTGTTCAACCTGGGCTATACCGTCAGTGGCTCAGACCTGGCCGAGTCCACAGTGACCCGCCGTCTGGCCGGGCTGGGCCTGCGCATCTGCATCGGCCATGCGGCCGAACATGTCGCCGGTGCTGGTGCCATCGTCACCTCCACGGCCGTCTCAAGTGACAACCCTGAGGTGCTGGCCGCGCGTGCAGCGGGCATCCCGGTCGTGCCGCGTGCCCTGATGCTGGCCGAATTGATGCGCCTGAAACGCGGCATCGCGGTGGCGGGCACGCACGGCAAGACCACCACCACCAGCCTGGTCGCCAGCGTACTGGCTGCAGGCGAGCTGGATCCGACGTTCGTGATCGGCGGCCGCCTGAACTCGGCCGGCGCCAACGCCAAGCTGGGGCAGGGTGATTACATCGTGGTCGAGGCCGACGAGTCGGACGCGTCATTCCTGAATCTTCTGCCGGTCATGGCGGTGGTCACGAATATCGATGCCGACCACATGGACACCTATGGGCACGATGTCGCGCGCCTCAAGAGTGCCTTCATTGAATTCACCCAGCGCCTGCCTTTCTACGGCAGCGCCGTGCTGTGCGTGGATGACGCCAACGTGCGCGAAATCATGCCTTTCGTGTCGCGCCCCATCACGACCTACGGGCTCAGCCCGCAGGCCCAGGTGCGGGCCGAGAATGTGCGCGCTGAAGGTACGCGCATGTGCTTTACGGTCATCCGGCGCGATCGTCGCGGCGAGCTGCCGCCGCTGGAGATCGAACTGAACCTGCCGGGGCTGCACAACGTGCGCAATGCACTGGCGGCAATTGCCGTGGCCACCGAGCTGGGCGTTTCCGATGAGGCCATCTGCCAGTCGCTGGCTGCCTTTACGGGTGTCGGACGGCGCTTCACCCAGTGGGGAGATTTCCCGGTTTCCGCGGAGCACGGTGGCGGCACCTACAGCGTCGTCGACGACTACGGTCACCACCCGGTCGAGATGGCCGCCACGCTGGAGGCCGCGCGCGGCGCCTGGCCGCAGCGGCGTGTGGTGCTGGCGTTCCAGCCACACCGCTATACGCGCACCCGGGATTGTTTCGAGGACTTCGTGCGCGTGCTCAGCCAGGCTGATGCGGTCCTGCTCACCGAGGTCTATGCCGCCGGTGAGCCGCCGCTGGTGGCCGCTGATGGGCGTGCCCTGGCGCGCGCGCTGCGAGTGGCCGGCAAGGTGGAACCCCTGTTCGTCGAGGATGTCGCCGAGCTGCCGCAGGCGGTGCGTGGCTTCATGCGCGATGGTGACGTTTTGATCGTGATGGGCGCCGGCTCGATCAGCCGGGTTCCGTCCCAGTTGGGAGAAGGCGCATGACGCAGCAATTTGGCAAGGTCGGGGTGCTTTATGGCGGCCGTTCCGCCGAGCGCGAAGTGTCGCTGATGTCTGGCGCAGGGGTGCACGAGGCCCTGTTGAGTGCCGGCGTGGACGCGCATCTGTTCGATACCGGCACGCAAGGCCTGGCTCAACTGGAGGCTCAAGGGTTCGAGCGGGTCTTCCTGGCCCTGCATGGCCGCTATGGCGAAGACGGCAGCCTGCAAGGCGCGCTCGAGCTGCTCGACATTCCCTATACCGGCAGCGGCGTGGCCGCCTCGGCGCTGGCGATGGACAAGATCCTCACCAAGCGGGTCTGGTTGCAGCAAGGGTTGCCCACGCCGGCTTTTGAAGCCCTCGAGGGGCCGCAGGGCCTGCGCGATGTCGCGGAGCGCCTCGGGTTGCCGCTGATTCTGAAGCCGCCGCACGAAGGGTCGACCGTCGGCGTGACCAAGGTGACCGAGTTCGCCGAGCTGGATAAGGCCTATGCCGATGCGGCCGTCTTCGATGACGCCGTGCTGGCCGAGCAGTTCGTGCGCGGCCGGGAGCTCACGGTGGCTGTTTTGGGTAGTGGGCGCGGTGCGCGTGCGCTGCCGGTCATCGAGATCGTGGCGCCGGATGGCAACTACGACTACCAGAACAAGTATTTCACCGACGTGACCCAATACCATTGCCCGGCCGATCTGCCGCCGGGCGTGGCGGCCATGACCGAAGCGATTGCCGTCCAGGCCTATCGTGCCCTGGGCTGCGAAGGCTGGGGGCGCGCGGACTTCATGCTCGATGAGAACAATCAGCCCTGGTTGCTGGAAATGAACACCTCGCCCGGCATGACCAGCCATTCGCTGGTGCCGATGGCGGCCCGTGCGGTCGGCATGAGCTACGCAGAGTTGTGCGTGGCCATCCTGGCTGAAGCCAGTTGCAAGCTGCGCGCACCGGCGCGCGCCAACGGATAGGACGACCTGTGTGGAACGAGGCTCGCACCATCAACCTGATCGCCAACACGCTCGCCGTGCTGGCGGTCGCTGCCTTGCTGCTGGCCGGCGTGGCATGGGTGGCGCAACGTCCCTACTTCGACTTGCGCGGCATCGAGCTGGAGGCCATGCCCGAGGGCGAGTTGCACTATGTGTCGCCGGGGGCGGTGCGGGCGGCGATTGCCGGGCGTTTCACGGGCAACTTCTTTACGGTCGATCTGGACGAGGCTCGGGAGGTGTTCGAGTCGGTGCCCTGGGTACGGCATGCCACCGTGCGCCGCATCTGGCCCAACACCTTGCGCGTGCGCATCGAGGAACAACAGCCCCTGGCCCTGTGGAACGAGAACCAGATGATCAACACCTGGGGCGAGTCGTTCACGGCCAATACCGGGGAGCTGGACGACGAGGCAGCCTTGCCGCAGTTCGCCGGCCCGGAGGGCGCCGAGAGCCTGGTGGTGCAACGCTACGCCGAGCTGGCGCGCTGGTTTGCGCCGCTGGACCTGCAGGTCAGCGAACTGGAACTGAGCCCGCGCTATGCCTGGAAAGCCGTGCTCTCCAATGGCATGACGCTGGACCTCGGGCGCGATCCGGGCGCCGATGCGCCGGATCCGCATGGCCTGCCGGGCGCGCTGCCCTTTGCCGAACGGATTCAACGTTTTGTGCAAGTGTGGCCAGGGGTGGCCAGCCGGCTCGAAGGCCGCACGATTACCGCTGCCGATCTGCGTTACCCCAACGGGTTCGCATTGGCGCTGGCGCCGCTGGAGGCGCCGCACAGCAATTCCAATACCCATTCGAAACCTGCCAAGAAAAACTGACGCCATGACCCGTGACATCAAGGACCTAATCGTTGCCCTCGATATCGGCACCAGCAAGGTGGTTGCGGTGGTGGCCGAGATCCAGCCGGAGGGCCGCTTCGAGGTGCTCGGGCTGGGACAGCACGAGTCGCGCGGCATGCGCAAGGGCGTGGTGGTCAATATCGAAACCACCGTCAATTCCATCCAGCGCGCCCTGGAAGAAGCCGAACTGATGGCCGACTGCAAGATCCGTGACGTGTACACGGGGATCGCCGGCAGCCATATCCGCAGCTTCAATTCCAGCGGCATGGTGGCGGTCAAGGACAAGGAAGTCACCGCCACCGATGTGGCGCGCGTGATCGAGACCGCCAAGGCCGTGAATATCCCCACCGATCAGCAGGTGCTGCACGTGCTGACCCAGGAGTTCATCGTCGATGGCCAGGAAGACATCCGCGAACCCATCGGCATGAGCGGCCTGCGCCTGGAGGTGCGGGTGCACATCGTGACGGGCGCGGTGAGCGCTGCGCAGAACATCGTCAAGTGCGTGCGCCGCTGCGGCCTTGAGGTTCAGGACCTGATCCTGCAGCCCCTGGCTTCCAGCCTGTCCTGCCTGACAGCGGACGAGAAAGAGCTCGGCGTCGTGCTGGTCGACATCGGTGGCGGTACGACGGATGTGGCGATCTACACCGGCGGGGCCATCCGGCATACGGCCGTCATCCCGATCGCGGGTGATCAGATCACCAACGACATCGCCGCGATGCTGCGTACGCCGACGCCGGACGCCGAAGAAATCAAGTTGCGCTACGGCGTGGCCAAGCAGGTGCTGGCCAGCCCTGACGAAACCGTCGAGGTGCCGGGGCTGGGCGATCGCGGGCCGCGTCAGGTCAAGCGTCAGGCCTTGGGTGCGGTGGTCGAGCCGCGCGTCGAAGAATTGTTCAGCCTTGTGCAGCAGGTGGTGCGCGAGTCGGGCTACGAAGACCTGCTGGCTTCAGGCGTGGTGCTGACCGGCGGTTCGTCCCAGTTGCCCGGCATGATCGAATTGGCCGAGGACGTGTTCCTCAAGCCGGTGCGTGTGGCGGTGCCCGAGTACGAAGGCAGCCTGGCGGACGTGATGCGCAATCCGCGCTTCTCGACGGTCATGGGTTTGTTGCAGGAAGCGCGCATGCAGCGCGTGCGTGGCCGCAAGGTCGCCGCCCAGACGGGGAGCTTCAAGACCCTGCTGGCGCGGATGAAGGAGTGGTTCATGAATTGAACAAGGAATGGGATGGGTCCATTCCCCGGTGCCGGCCGATCAGCCTGCGAGCGGCACTGGAATAAGGCGCGTCTCAACTCCATAGTGGATTGCCCAGCAGTCGGCTAAGGAATTGAGGCGAGGATTAGAACAGGCTGTAGGGGATTTTCTGGGTTGGAAAACTGACTTGTGAGGGAGTCATCATGATGAACTTTGAGATGCTTGACAACAACACCAAGGGGACCATTATCAAGGTGGTCGGTGTTGGGGGCGCTGGCGGCAACGCCGTGGCGCACATGATTCGCAGCGGCGTCAATGGGGTGGATTTCATCTGCGCCAACACCGATGCGCAGGCACTGGC
>JAEWJD010000307.1 GCA_023386765.1 Pseudomonadota bacterium
CCCAAATACAACGGCTTCAAGATGATGCTGGGCGGCCGTGCCATCTATGGCGATGACGTGCTGGCCCTGCGCGAGGCCATGCAGGCCGGCGAAGCGCCAGCCGCAGCCCGCCCCGGCACGCGCCGCAGCCTGGACCTGGTGCCCGACTACATCGCGCGCGTGGTGGCTGGCGTCAAGCTGGCGCGCCCGATGAAAATTGCCATCGATTGCGGCAACGGCGTGGCCGGCGCCATCGCCCCCCAGCTCTTTCGGGCCCTGGGCTGCGAAGTCACCGAGTTGTTCTGCGAGGTCGATGGCAACTTTCCCAACCATCATCCGGACCCGGCCGACCCGGCCAACCTGCAGGACCTGATCCACTGCCTGGCCACCACCGATTGCGAGCTGGGCCTGGCCTTCGATGGCGACGGCGACCGCCTGGGGGTGGTGACCAAATCCGGCCAGATCATCTGGCCGGACCGCCAGCTCATCCTGTTTGCGCGCGACGTGCTCACCCGTTGCCCGGGCGAGACCATCATCTATGACGTCAAGTGCAGCCGCCACGTGGGTCTGGCCGTGCAGGCCGCTGGCGGCAAGCCGCTGATGTGGCAGACCGGCCATTCGCTGGTCAAGGCCAAGCTGGCTGAAACCGGTGCGCCGCTGGCCGGCGAGATGAGCGGCCACATTTTCTTCAAGGAGCGCTGGTACGGCTTTGACGACGGGCTGTACACCGGCGCGCGTCTGCTGGAAATCGTCTCCCGAGAAACCGATCCGTCTTCGGTGCTCGAAGCGCTGCCCACGGCCGTCTCGACACCCGAGCTCAAGCTCGAGATGGAAGAAGGCCAGCCGCATGCGCTGATCCGCGAACTGCAGGCCGAGGGCCGCTTCGACGACGCGCTGCAACTGATCACCATCGACGGCGTGCGCGCCGAGTTCGAAGATGGTTTCGGCCTGGCGCGCGCCTCCAACACCACGCCCGTGGTGGTGCTTCGCTTCGAAGCCGAGAATGCCGCCGCCCTGACCCGCATCCAGGACCTGTTCAAGCGCGAATTGCTGCGCCTGGCCCCCAACGCCCAACTGCCTTTCTGAGCCTATTACTCCCATCATGAGTGTGCCGCTTGACTCGACTCCCGCGTGGCAGGGTTTTGCTGATGCCGTGCGCGATGCTTCGCTAAGCGGCGAACATCTGCGCCTCATCGAAGCCGCCAGCCTGTCCGTGGACCTGACTGCCCAGGTGCAGTCGCCCGACCTGGAGCGCGCCGCCCGGGCCTTGTGTGAACAACAAGGGCTGGACGCGGCCCGCCGCGCCCTGTTCGACGGCGGCGAGGTCAACTGGACCGAACACCGTCCGGCCTGGCATACCGCCCTGCGTGCTGCCCAGCCGCCGGCCGCCGTGGCCGACGCCGTGCTCGGCGAGCGTGAACGCATACGCCGCTTCGTGGCCGATGCCAATGCCCGGGGCGCCTACCAGAACGTGCTCCATCTGGGGATCGGCGGCAGCGACTGGGGCCCCCGCCTGGTGGCCCGCGCCCTGCGTCACCAGGGCTTGCAGCGCGAAGTGCGCTTTGCCTCCAACGTCGACTCGCATGCGGTGGAAGACTCCACGCTGCACCTGGATCCGCACAGCACGCTGGTGATTGTCGCGTCCAAGTCCTTCACCACCACCGAGCCGCTGGCCAACGCGCAGGTTGCGATCAAGTGGTTGCGTGACGCCGGCGTGGCCGACCCGCTCAAGCAGGTCGTGGCCATCACCGCCAATACCCAGGCGGCAGAGAACTTCGGCATCGCCCCCGAGCGTATTTTCCGCCTGTGGGACTGGGTGGGCGGACGGTATTCGCTCTGGTCGGCCATCGGCCTGCCCATCGCCCTGGCGCTGGGCTGTGACACGTTCGACGAGCTGCTGGCCGGCGCCGCCGACATGGACCAGCACTTCCTGCATGCCCCCCTGGCCGACAACGCACCGATCCAGATGGCCCTGGCCGGGCTGGCCAATCGCAGCGTGCTGGGCTTCAGTTCACTGGCGCTGGCGCCCTATGATTCGCGCCTCGCACACCTGATCGCCTGGGCCCAGCAACTGGAGATGGAATCGCTGGGCAAGGTCGCCACGCGTGACGGCAGCCCGGCGGGCGTGCCCACCGGCCCGGCCGTCTGGGGCATGACCGGCACCGACTGCCAGCACACCTTCTTCCAGTGGTTGCACCAGGATACGGCCGGCGCGCCGGTCGACTTCATTGTCTGCGCCCGCCCCGATCACCTCTACCTGGACCACCATCGCCTGCTGATCGCCAACTGCCTGGCACAACGGGCGGCGCTGCTGCGCGGCACCTCCTTCGAGGAGGCGCTGCATGACACCCGCAAGCGAGTCTGCGACGAGCACGAAGCCCACGTGCTGGCCCAGCACCGCGTCCACCCGGGCCGGCGGCCTTCGACGCTGATCGTGATGCCCGCCATGACGGCGCACCACCTCGGCGCCCTGCTCGCCCTGTACGAACACAAGGTGTTCACCCAAGGCGTGCTGTGGGGGATCAACCCCTTCGATCAGTGGGGCGTGGAATTCGGCAAGGTGCTGGCACGCGGCATCATGAACGAGCTGGACAAGCCCAGCGGCTCGCTCTCGGCCGAAGACCCCTCGACCCGCCACTGGATCGAGACACTCTCGCGCCAGCGCGGCTGAAACCCCGCTCAGCCAGCCTGCGCGAGCAGGCTGGCGTAGATCACCAAGTGGCGGCGGCAGACATCCTGCAAGGAAAATTCGCGCTCGGCGAGTTCCCGTGCGGCCTGCCCCATCCGTTCACGCAGCCCGTCATCGACAGCCAGACGGGCAATGGCCGCGGCCAGCGCCACGGCGTCACGCGCCGGCACCAGCAAGCCGGTCTGGCCCGGCTCGATCGCATCCCGGCAACCCGGCACATCGGTAGTGACCACGGCGCGGCCACAAGCCGCCGCCTCGATCAACGACTTCGGCAAACCTTCGCGGTACGAGGGCAAGACGGCGATGTGGGCCTGGGCATACAGGCTGGCCACGTCCTCGCACTCTCCCAGCAGCTCAACCGTACCGGCCTGTTGCCAGGCTTGCAGCGTCTGGGCGCTGACGGAGGTGGGATTGCCCGGATCAATGCCGCCGGCCAGCCGCAGCACCACCTGCAGGCCCTGCTGACGCAGCAGCGTGGCCGCGGCGACAAACTCATCCACTCCCTTGTCACGCAGCAGGCGCGCCACCATGAGCGCCACCACCGGCGGAGTGGCCGGCGCGGGTGTGGCGCGGAACTGCGTCAAGTCCACCCCCGAGCCCCGGATCATTTCGACCTGCCCCGGGCGCACCGCGCCCAGGCGTTCGAGGACGTCACGGTCATTGCGATTCTGGAAGATCACCCGGCTGTTGCGATGCCCCAGCGCCAGACGATAGAGCCTGACCACGACACTGCGCACCGGCCGCGCCAGCCAGCCTTCAGCCATGAAGATGTAGCCCAGGCCCGAGATCGCGGCGACCATGCCCGGCACCCTGGCCAGCCGCGCGGCGATCCCGCCATACAGCACCGGCTTGATGGTCACCAGATGCACCAGATCCGGCTTCAGGCGCCGGAACAGGCGATACAGGGCCCACAGCGTCGCCAGCTCCTGCAGGGGCCGCTTGCCGCTGCGGCTCATGGGGATGGGATGGTGCACCATGCCCAGCGCCTGGATACGCGCCACCGCCGGACCCTCCATGGTGGCCACGTGGACGTCATAACCCTCGGCCTGGGCGGCGGTGGCCAGTGCCACGCGATGCGAGAGGAAAAAGGCGGGATTGTTCACCACGAAAAGCAAGCGTTTGGCGCTCATGCTCGTCCCCCGGCGATACGCCGCCATACGGTTTCATAGGCCTGCACCATGCGCGTCAGATCGAACATCGACAGCACGCGCTGGCGGCCCGGCTCGCCCGTGGCCGCCCGCCCGTCACCGGCAATCCGCGCCAACATCTGCGCCATGCCCTTGGCCAGCGCCTGCGGCTGCTGCGGCGGCACTACCACCCCCGTCTCACCCACGATGTAGGCGGCATCGCCCACATTCGTGACCACGCAGGGCGTGCCGCAGGCCATGGCCTCGGCCACCACATTGGGAAAACCCTCCGCGCAGCTGGAGAGCACGTGCACGTCAAGGGCGTTCATGACGGCCGGAATATCATCGCTGGGGCCGGCCAGCAGCACGCTGCCGGTCAATCCCTGGGCCTCGATCAGGGCCAGCAATTCGCCGTTGGCCGGCGTCATGCCGCGCCCGACCAGCACACCGCGCACCGCTGCGCCGCCCTGCTGCTGCCTCAAGAGGGCCAGCGCCCCCAGCAGATTGGCATGGTCTTTAAGGGGATCCCAGCGGGCCACGCACCCCACCAGCACGGCATCCTGCGGCACCTCCCAGCGGGCCCGCATGCGCGCACCGGCCTCGGGGGCGGGCGCATAACGCGACAGGTCATAGCCATTGGGGATCACCACCATCTTCTGGCCCCGGTAACCCAGCGCCTGGTGGCGCTTGGCGGCGTCCTGGGCCGCGCACACGATGGCACGCGGCACCCAGGCCGACAAGCGGGCGCACAAGCCGAGCACCAGACGCGCCGAGCGGCTGCTGCGATCCAGATGATTGCCCGAGTTGCGAATGCCCCAGGCCACGGCGCGGATCCCCGCCAGCCGGGCCGCCACGCCGCCGATCAGGTCGGCGTGGTACATCCAGGTCTGCACCGCATCGGGCGCCTCGTCACGCAGCAGGGCACGCAATTGCAGCAGGGCACCCAGCGTGATGCGGCCTCGCGCCAAGCCCAGCGTATGGACCGTGATGCCGGCTGCCCGCAGGCGCGGCCCGTAGACGCCCTCGTCGGTCAGCGAGATCACGACATGGCGAGTGGGCGTCTCGGCGTAGGTGGCCAGCCGGAACAACACCGCCTCGGCCCCTCCCTGTCCCAACCCGGTAATGACATGAGCGATGCGCATCAACGTTTCCTTTGCGCCCGGGCGATCAGGGTATCCCACTCGGCCAGCACGGCCGGCAGGGTGTAGCGCTGGCGCACCGAGGCGGCCCCCTGTGCGCCCAGCCTGGCGCGCAAGCTCGCATCGCCCATCACACGCGCCAGGGACTCGCCCAGCGCCTGGCGGTCGCCGGCCGGCGCCAGCAAGGCATCCTCACCGTCGCGGCTCATCTCGCGCGGGCCGCTGGGGCAATCGAAGGCCACGCAGGGCAAGCCCAGCGACATGGCTTCCAGCAACACGTTGGGAAAGCCCTCCACGGCCGAACACAGCACAAAGGCGCTGGCCTGCGACAGCGCCTCCCAGGGGGCATCGGTGCGGCCCGGCAGCGACACGCGCCCGGACAGGCCGAGACCGTCGATGCGCGCCTGCAGCGCCTCGCGCTGCGGTCCCTCGCCCCAGATCCAGAGATCCCAGTCAGGGTGGCGTGGTGCGAGTTCAGCGAAAACATCGATCAGCAGATCAAACTGTTTTTCCGGCACCAGCCGTCCCATGGCGCACAGACGCCGGCGCCCCTGGGCGTCGGGCACAAGCGGCGCATGGGAGGCGTCGAGCAATTCGGGCGGCAAGGGATTGGGGATCACGGCGAGATCATCCAGGCCAGGCACCTGGGCGGCGAATGGCGCCACCGTGGCCTCGGCCTGCACGGTCACGATCTCCGCGCGGGGATACAACCAACGACGCAAGCGACGCCACACCTGGCTGGTGTTGGTTTCCACCGCCGGATTGGTACGTTCGCAGACGATCAAAGGCACGCCCAGGCCACGCGTGGCCAGGATGGCCGCCACGTTCACATTGGTGAGGAAGGAGACGACCACATCGGGACGACGTTCGCGGATCAGGCGCCGCAGGCCCAGCAGGCGCTTGAACGCGCCCCAGGCGCCGCGCGCCGGCACCTCATCGGCCAGCCACAACAGCTCGACCTCATCTGACAAGGGATAGAAACACGTGCCACCGCCAGAGAAAGTGGGCAACAGCGTCACCTGATCGCCGCGCGCTGACCAGGCATTGGCCAGCGTTGCGGCCACCCTTTCGGCGCCTCCTGCCTGCATCGAACTGACGGCGAGCACTATTTTCATTAATCCCGTTCCTTATCTGTCATGCCTTGTTGATAACGATCCAGCCAGGCCTGCATCATCAGCACGCCCCACAGATGGCTGTCCCACTTACGGTGTCCGCTGGTGTGTTCGCGCCACTTGCGCAGGATGGGCTCAGGCTCGAACCAGCCCTGCTGGCGCAGGCGCACGGGGTCCAGCAACGCCTCGGCCCAATCACGCAGCGGGCCGCGCAGCCAACTGGCCAGCGGCACGGCAAAGCCGCGCTTGGGACGGTCGACCAGCGCCTGCGGGACATGGCGGTACAGCACCTGGCGCAACAGCCATTTGCCGCTGCCGCCACGCACTTTGTATTTGAAGGGCAGGCTCCAGGCGAACTCATAGACCCGGTGATCCAGCAGCGGCACGCGCGTCTCCAGGCTGACCGCCATGGCGGCGCGGTCCACCTTGACCAGAATGTCGTCGGGCAGGTAGGTGACCGTGTCCAGCTTCATCATGGATTCGAACAAGGGCCCCGTCATGGGCTGCTCGAAGACCGAAGGCGGTTCGGTCGCCCCCAGCACCACCCGCGCCGGATCGCTCCAGTACGACACGAAGCGGCGGTAGAACTCACCATCGCTGTCCGCGCCCAGCAGCTCCCCCATCTTGCCCACCTTGCCGCGCCAGGCACCCGCGCCCGGCAGGCTGGCCGAGGCGCGCAGGGCCACGCCTCCCAGGCGGCGCAGGGGCCGCGGCACGCGCGCGAATCGGGCCTGCCAGCCGGAAACGCGGAAATAACGCGAATAGCCGCCAAACAGCTCGTCGCCCCCGTCCCCCGAGAGCGCCACCGTCACGTGCTGGCGCGCCATGCGGGTCACCAGCGCGGTCGGGATCTGCGAAGAATCGGCGAACGGCTCGTCATAGATGTCGGCCAGCCGGGGCACCATCGCCAGCGCGTCCTGCGCGGTGACGTACATTTCGGCGTGATCCGTGCCCAGATGCGCCGCCACCGCCTTGGCGTAGGGGGCCTCGTCGTATTCAGGCTCTTCAAAGCCGATGGCAAAGGTGCGCACCGGCGCCGAACTCTGGCTCTGCATGAGCGCGGCGATGGTCGAGGAGTCCACCCCGCCGGACAGGAAGGCGCCCAGACTGACATCGGACAGCATCTGGCCGCGCACCGCCTGCGACAGCACGCCCTGCAAGGCGTCGGCCGCTTCGTTGTCATTGGCAAAGCTGCGCGGCGCATCCTGGCCTTGGCGGGCCGCATCCAGCGCCGACCAGTAGCTCACGGGTTCGGGCATCTCGCGGGCACGCCATTGCGCCTGCGTGAGAGTCAGCCAGGTGCCGGGAGGCAGTTTGCGCACGCCGGCGTAGATCGAGTGCGGAGCCGGCACATAGTTGTGCCGCATGAAGGCGGCCAGCGCATGGCGATCGATGTCGCGCCGGAAACCTGGCACAGGCATCAACCCGCCGAGTTGCGAGGCGAACATGAGCGTTGCCCCCGCATAGCCGTAATAAAGCGGTTTCTCGCCCAGGCGGTCGCGTGCCAGGATGAGGCTGCGTGTCTCGCGGTCCCAGAGGGCGATGGCCCACATGCCCACGGCGGCCTGCAACATGGCCGGCACGCCGCGTGCGGCCGCATAGGCCAGCAGGGTTTCGGTATCGGAATGGCCTCGCCAGGCCGGCGCCTGCCCGGTCTGCTCCAGGTCGGCGCGCATGTCCATGTGGTTGTAGACCTCGCCGTTGTACGACAGGACGTAGCGCCCACAGGCCGATACCATCGGTTGATGACCGGCTTCGGTCAGGTCCTGGATCGCCAGGCGTACATGCCCGAGCGCCACGCCCGCCTCGTTGTCCTCCCAGAATCCTTGGCTATCCGGTCCGCGCTGACGAATACGCTGGCAGCTCTCCGCCAGGATCTGCGCCTTGCCTTCAAGCGGTCCCCAAAGACCGACGATTCCGCACATGATGTGTTCTCTAGTTCACTGTTTAGAGGGGCGTCCCAGGACGTCGTCAAACAGCCGCCGCCACAGAGACAGGATATGTTGGGCAGAAAAGCGTTGGCGCACGCTGACGGCCTGCCCGGCCATCCGCCTGCGTTCCAGATCATCGGACATCACCGCATCCAGCGCCCGGGCCAATGCCTCGGCATCGCCGACAGGGCGTACCAGCACCCCATCCTCGCCATCGCGGATGATCTCGCGCGGCCCGGTATCGCAATCGAAACTGACCGCGGCCAGTCCGCTGGCCATGGCTTCCTGCAGCGAGTTGGACAGGCCCTCGAAACGCGAGCTCAGCACATACAGATCGGCCGCCTCGTACCAGTCGGCCACGTTGCCGGCGCGCCCCGGCATGAACACGCGCGCCTGCAGCTCATGCCCGTCCACGCGCGCCTGCAATGCAGCGCGCTCTTCGCCCTCGCCCAGAATCACCAGATCCCAGTCGGCATGGCCTGCGGCCACCCGGGCGTAGGCATCGACCAGCACGCCGAACCCCTTGTCGGCATGCAGACGGCCCACCGCCAGCAGATAACGCCGCCCGGGCACCGCCGGCGGCGTCAGCCGGGGCGTGCCGCAGGGCAGCGGCCAGTTCACCGGATTGGGGATGACGGCCAGGTTCGAGCCGGGCACATAGTCGCGTAGCCAGTCCGCGGTGCCGGAGGTCAGCGCGACCACGCGGGCGGCTCGCGGATAGGTCCAGCGGCGCAGACGCCACCACAATCCGGAGATATGCTGCGATGGCGGATGGGTATGTTCGGTGGCGATCACCTGCAGCGGCAACCCCCAGCCGGCCAGCACCGCCAGGATGGACGACGTGGTCATGATGCCCAGCACCAGATCGGGCCGGCACTCGCGCAGCACGGCGCGCAAGGCGCGCACCCGGCGCAGATTGGCCAGCAGCCCGCGCAGGCCGCCGCCCGCGCCATCGGTGCCCAGTACCCGGCGCTGCACGCCAGGTGGCACGGCATAGGCCTCGCCTGCGGCCTGGGTCACGATCATCACCTCATGGCCGGCGGCGACCCAATGGCCCGCCAGGTCGACGGCGACACGCTCGGCCCCGCCGCCATGCAGCGAGTGGATGAAGATCAGGATACGCGGCGCGGCTTGCGACATCTAGGCGGCCTCAGGCGGCGTGGCTGGCGGCACCGGACGCCGCGCTGCCACCACATAGCAGATGAAAGACAGCAGATACATCAGGCTGGTGGCCAGCATGATGCCCTCCACGCCGAAGCGCGGGGCCAGCACCTCATTGAGCACGGCCTTGAGCAGGAAGTTGGCCACCGCGATGGCGGCCATGATGCGATAACGGTTCTGGCTGGCCAGCAACTGCACCAGGATCAGCACCCCGAAATAAAACGGCAACTGCAACAGGCCCCAGCGCATGACGCTGGCCACCGCGGCCGTGTTCTGGGCGGTGAACGCGCCACGCTCGAACAGCAGCGCCACGCCCCAGGGCGCCAGCAGCCAGCCCAGCGCCACGGCCACCAGGCCTGCACCCACCATCATCCACGACCATTTCAGCGCCATCGCGCGCGCGCGCACGCCATCGCCGCGATGCTGCACATCGGCCAGCACCGGCAGCGCGGCACGGCCCACGGACACGGCGCCGATGCCCAGCACCAGCGACAGCAGCCGGCTGGCATAGCCGAGCGTGGCGTTGGCATTGCCCCCCAGGTTGGCGGCGGCATACTGATCCAGCGGATTGACGAAGCTCATGGCGACCTGGCCGATCAACATCACGCCGGCCGCAGCGGCCAGCTCGGGCCAGTGCGGCGAGCGCCAGGACAGCCTGGGCGCTCCCCAGAACCCCTGATCTGCGCGCGCGGCCAGCCAGGCCAGCCAGGCCGTCTGGAGGGCGTAGCCCAGCAGTGTTCCCCAGAGCAGCGGCCCCACCTGCCCGGCGCTGCCGGCAGCCAGCATCACCCAGGCCAGCGTCGTGACAGCCGGCAGGCTGTCCAGCAGGGTATTGACGTGCCGCTCATGCGAACGCAAGCGGGCTGCGCTGATCCCGGCCATGAGCACCAGGGCGCTGACCGGCACGAATGCCCACAGCAGCTCGTAACTCATGGCAGCGACCGTGGGCGACAAGCCCTGCCCCAGCCAGGCCAGCACCTGCGGCCAGGCCAGCCAGGTCAGGCCGGCGAGCAGCAGGCCGGCCACCAGGGTCCAGCCTTGCAACTCACTGATGAACAAATCCCGGCCGGCGCCGCCTTCGCGCCGCAGCCGCACCAGCACCGGAATGAGCACCACCGACAGCACGCCCACGATGGTGACCGGCAGCCAGTTCGCCATCGTCATGGTGAACTGATAGGCGTCCACGGCATCGCTGATGCCATAGCGGTAGGCGACCGCCATCTCCTTGATGGCGCCGGCCGCCTTGCCCAGAAGCAAAAAGGCTGCGACCCGGAACGCGCCCTTGAAGATGCGCTGGTGATCCGGGTGCAGCGAGCCGAGTTTGCGCAGCAGGGCTTTCAAATCAACGCAGGAATTGCGTGTACCAGGGCATGGCGGCTTCCAGGCCCTGCAGGATGCTGAACGCGGGCTGGTAGCCCAGCAGGCGCTGGCCCTTGCCGATATCCGCCTGCGAATGGCGCACATCACCGGCACGGAAGTCCGCGTACTGCGCGTCCTTGCCATATGCCACGCCCTGCTGGCCCAGGGCCTCGCGCAGGAAGCCGAACAGCTGGTTCAGCGTCGAGCGCCCGCCGTAAGCCACGTTGTACACCTGGTTGCGGCCCTCGGCCGGCGCCATGGCGCCCAGGATGTTGGCCTGCACCGCGTTGTCCACGTAGCAGAAATCGCGGCTGGTCTCGCCGTCGCCGTTGATCGTGACCGTCTCGCCACGGATCATGGCGGCGGCCCACTTGGGGATCACCGCCGCATAGGCGCCGTTGGGATCCTGGCGGCGGCCGAACACGTTGAAGTAACGCAGCCCCACCGTCTCGAAACCATAGGAACGCGCAAACACGTCGGCATACAGCTCATCGACCAGCTTGGTCACCGCGTAGGGCGACAACGGACGCCCGATGTTCTCTTCCACCTTGGGCAGCGCCGGATGGTCGCCATAGGTGGAGCTGGAGGCGGCGTACACGAAGGCGTCGACCTGCGCATCGCGCGCGGCCACCAGCATGTTCAGAAAGCCGCCGATATTTACCGCATTGGTGGTCGCCGGGTCCTTCAGCGAACGCGGCACCGAACCCAGCGCGGCCTGGTGCAACACCTTGTCCACGCCTTGCACGGCCCGCTGGCAGGTCTCCGGATCACGGATATCGCCTTCGATGAAGGTAAAGCGCGCCCACTGCTCGGGCGTCACCAGCGTGCGCACCTCATCCAGATTGCGCTGATGGCCGGTCGCGAAGTTGTCCAGACCGACCACGGTCTGGTCCAGCTTGAGCAAGGCTTCCAGCAGGTTCGAGCCGATGAAGCCGGCGCAGCCGGTCACCAGCCACTTGCGCGGCTGCGCGCGCAATTCGGCTTGTACGGTTTCGTAGCGCGTCGTCATGCAGGGTCCCTCCGGCGCTTACAGGCGCAGATCCGATTCGTCAGCCTTGAGCAGATACTTCAGGTCGTACAGCACGTGTTCGGCCTTGCCCAGCTTGCGGATCGCCGCGGCACCCATTTCGGCGAACTGCGTGTGCGCCACGGCCAGGATGATCGCGTCATAGCTGCCTTCGGCAGGCTGGGCCACCGGCGTGATGCCGTACTCATGCTCGGCCTCGGCCACATCGACCCACGGATCGTAGACGTCGACCTCGACGTTGTAGTCGCGCAGCTCCTGGACGATATCGACCACCCGCGTGTTGCGCAGGTCGGGGCAGTTTTCCTTGAAGGTCAGGCCCATCACCAGCACCTTGGCGCCCTGCACGTGCAGACGCTTCTTGGTCATGCACTTGACCAGTTGCGACACCACGTAGCCGCCCATCGAGTCATTCAGGCGACGGCCGGCCAGGATGATTTCCGGGTGGTAGCCGATGGACTGCGCCTTGTGCGTCAGGTAGTACGGGTCCACGCCGATGCAGTGCCCGCCCACCAGGCCCGGACGGAAGGGCAGGAAATTCCACTTCGTGCCCGCTGCCTGCAGCACCGCTTCAGTGTCGATGCCCAGCTTGTTGAAAATCAGCGCCAGCTCGTTGATCAGCGCGATGTTCACGTCACGTTGCGTGTTCTCGATCACCTTGGCCGCCTCGGCCACGCGGATGCTGGACGCCTTGTGCGTGCCCGCGACGATGATCTCCTTGTAGATCTGGTCCACCAGCTCGGCGACTTCCGGCGTCGAGCCCGAGGTCACCTTCTTGATGGTCGAGACGCGATGCGCCTTGTCACCCGGGTTGATCCGCTCCGGGCTGTAGCCGGCGAAGAAATCCACGTTGAACTTCAGGCCCGAGACGCGCTCGAGCACCGGCACGCAGTCTTCCTCGGTGGCGCCCGGGTAGACGGTCGACTCATAGACCACGATGTCGCCGCGCTTGAGCACCGCGCCGATCGTCTCGCTCGCCTTGATCAGCGGCGTGAGATCCGGTTGCTTGTACTCGTCGATCGGGGTCGGCACGGTCACGACGAACACGTTGGCGCGGCCCAGTTCGGCGCGATCGGTCGTATAGCTCAGGTGGCGCGCTTCGGCCAGCTCCACATCATCGACTTCCAGCGTGTGATCATGGCCGGCACGCAACTCGCTGACGCGGCGTTCGTTGATGTCAAAACCGATCACCGGACGCTTCTTGCCAAATTCGACCGCCAGGGGCAGACCCACATAGCCCAGGCCGACCACGGCCAGCTTCACATCTTGGATACGCAAGATAAATCTCCCAATTACCGTATGGCGGTTACGGAATCTATGAACGTTTCAGGAAGGCATTGGACAGACCCGCCGCCACCGCGGCGGGCGTGCGATATCAGGGTGTGCGCAACACGGAGGGCAGCAGCAGCCACCCCGGCCGGCGCCACGACACCAGACGCACATACAACCAGGTGTAGACCAGCGCGAAGACCAGCAGGCTGGCGCACAGCACCCAGGCGTTGTCCCACCAGATGGTGGCGGGCACCAGGCCGATCAAGGCCAGCACCCACATGTACGGCGAGGCCAGGGCATTGCACAGGGCCGGCACCGCATGACGGCTGCGACGGCTGAAGGTCACACGCACGAGGCGGCGGAACACCAGCTGATGCAGGTGCAGCGCGTCGGGCTGATCAACCGGCACGCCACGCTTGAAACGGCGACGCCAGATCGAGAAACCCGTTTCGAACACCGGATAGAACAGCACGGCCAGGGCGTAGAACGGCGACACCGAAGGGTTGCGCACCACCAGCAGTACGGCCAGCTCAGCCAGCATGAACCCCAGGAAATACGCCCCGCCATCCCCCAGGAAGACGCGCCCGAAGGGGAAGTTCCAGACCAGGAAACCCAGGGTCGCCGAAGCCAGCGCGGCCGAAATCATGAAAATCGGCACATCGCCGACCTGCAACGCCACCAGGCCGATGGACACCGCCATCAAGGTGGCGATCATGCCGGCCAGGCCGTTCATGCCGTCCACGATATTGAGCGCGTGCGTACAGCCCCCCACGGCGAAAACCGTGAACAGCAGGGAAACCGGCCAGAACGACAGCACCCAGTCGACCGGGGCGATGCCCACGCGGGACACCCCGCCCAGCAGCCACCAGGCGATGGCCGCCGAGGCAAAGGCGGCCAGCAGGCGCTTGCTGGCGCCGATGTCCTTGGTAATGTCTTCAAGCAGGCCGGCCACGAAAACCGGCAGCGACGCCATGAAGAGCGCCGGCCAGAGCCAGTTCAGGGTCATGTTGCTCGGCCCCAGGACAAGCAGCCCGGCCAGGGAGCCGGCCAGAACCGCCAAGCCCCCCACGCGGGGAGTGGCTCGCGTATGTGAGGCCTGGGGCTTGCTGAGATCGCTGTCGCCGGTAAATGCGCCATGCCAGCGCTCCGACGCGACGATGAGTCCCCCCACCATGAACGCGACCACGCAGATATACAGCCAGGTCACAGAATCACCTTTGGTTGGTCTATCGAGACAGGTCCGCCATTATGTTTGGCAGGTGTAACGCCCATATATGGCAGAAATATTCAAGTGCAAGTCGCAGGTACAGAAGGTAACAAGCCGCTTGCCGCTCTTCCGGCCTGGGAAAACCCGGGCCGGATAGGGAGTGATTGTAGAGCTTTCCCGCCCGATGTGCCGGGGAATTTAGGGGAAAACACGGAGGTCCGCAGGACGGGGCTGACAATCCGTCACGATTGGGATGACCGCGCAAAACGCGGTCCGGCACGGATTTGAGATAAAAAAAAGCCCGAGATCTAACGATCTCGGGCTAAATCCACCAAAGGAGGAGGGTGGAGGAGACAACCGTGGCATGTCGGGCGAGAGGCCCTGCAGTCCGGGGAGCGGGCGGCTGATGCCGAGTTTTTGCTCTACCCTGGATTGCCCGCCAGGCTCTTGGCCTATGCGTTTTGACATCCGATGAGTGAATATTAGCCCATCCTTTTGTGCGATGCAAGATTTTTTTCTGGCCCGGCTTCCACGATATGCAATTGTTGGAAATATGCCGCATAGACATCGCAAACCCATGCTGCATAACGCTTTCCTGGGCAACCGGGCAGGAGCCTGCCAGCCCTCCCTCAGTCCTCGCCCGGGGAAACCCTTGCGTAAAAACCCCAAGTGATTTCAGTATTTTAGGAAGATCTGACGAGGGACGGGCTTTTTATTGCTGCACCGCAATATTTGAACAACCGCCCCGCGATACCCGACCCTTCAGACGTAATAGGCGCTGCGCGTCATGACCTTGGACATGGCCCGCATGATGCCGCGCACCGGCGCCGGCAACGGCACGCCGCCGGCCCGCTCGGCGCTCTCGCGATGGCCGGCCTCGTCGTCTTTCATCTGGCGCACGATCTGGCGCGAACGCTCGTCGGCCGGCGGCAGGGTCGAGAGGTGCTCTTCAAGATGGGCCTCGACCTGGCGTTCGGTTTCCGCCATGAAGCCCAGATTGCGCGGCACGCCGGCCACGCTGGCCGCAACCCCCAGGGCAAACGACCCCGCATACCAGAAAGGATTGAGCAGGCTGGGACGGCTGCCCAGCTCCTGCAGGCGCGCGTCGCACCAGGCCAGATGGTCGACCTCTTCGGCGGCCGCCTCGCGCAGCAGTTCCCGCGTGGCCGCATCACGGCAAACGCTCGCCTGGCCGCGATAGAGCGCCTGGGCGCAGACCTCGCCCACATGATTGACCCGCATCAGCCCGGCGGCGTGACGTTTTTCGGCATCCGTCAGGGTATCCGGGGCTTCGGCCGCCGTCGCCGGATAGGTGCGCGAGGCCAGCGCCGAGCGCGACAACACCTGCAAGGCGCGGTCGACTTCGGTCAGCAGGCCATCGAGCGGGCCGGCGCGGCGGACTAGCGGGGGGACTGCGATCATGGAGCGACTCCTTCTGAAACACGCGCGCCGGCGAGGTGGCGCCTACAGCCTAAAGTGTACCCAGGGGCGGTATCATCGCCCCTTGACCGGGCGCAAGCGCCCCTTTTGCTCAAGGATGACTGAAATGGAATGCACGATCGACTGGGGCGGCCCGTCCGGCATGCTTTTTGTGGCCTCGACCGGCAGCGGCCACATCGCCGCCATGGATGGCGCGGTCGAAGGCGGCGGCAACAACCTGGCGCCGCGCCCGATGGAAATGCTGCTGACCGGCACGGGCGGCTGCACGGCCTATGATGTCGTCCTCATCCTCAAGCGCGGCCGCCACGATGTCACCGGCTGCAGCGTGAAGCTGCAGGCCGAACGTGCCGATGCCGAGCCCAAGGTGTTCACGCGGATCCACTTCGCCTTCACGGTGACCGGCAACAAGCTGCCGCGCGCCGCCGTCGAGCGCGCAGTGCAGTTGTCGCATGAAAAATACTGCTCGGCCTCGGCAATGCTGGAGAAGACCGCCGAACTGAGTTTCTCGGTCGACATCGTCGATACCGCCGCCTGATTTCCCCGTTTTACCGCCGGGCGCATGCCCGCCATCGCCATGAAACAGTATCTCGACCTCGTCCAGTCCATCCTTGACCACGGCGCCTGGCAGGAGAACCGCACCGGCGTGCGCACCCTGTCGTTGCCGGGCGCCATGCTGCGCTTTGACCTGCAGCAGGGTTTTCCGGCGGTCACGACCAAGAAGCTCGCCTTCAAGTCGGCGATCGGCGAAATGGTGGGTTTTCTGCGCGCCACGCGCAGCGCAGCCGAATTCCGTGCGCTGGGCTGCAAGGTATGGGACCAGAACGCCAACGAAAACCAGCAGTGGCTGGCCAACCCCTATCGCACCGGCCCCGATGACCTCGGTCCGGTCTATGGCGTGCAGTGGCGCCAATGGCCCGCCTACAAGCAACTGCCCGCCGCCCAGCCGGCGCGCATCGCCGACGCGCTGGCGCGCGGCTATACGCAGGTTGCCCAGTTCGACGCCGACGGAGAGTCGCAGGTACTGCTCTACAAGGCGGTCGATCAGTTGCGCCAGTGTCTGGACACCATCCAGCACAATCCGGCCGACCGGCGCATCCTGTTCCATGGGTGGAACTGGGCGCAGATCGAGGAAATGGCGCTGCCGCCCTGCCATCTGCTGTACCAGTTCCTGCCCAATGCCAGCACCCGCGAGATTTCGCTGTGCCTGTACATCCGCTCCAACGATGTCGGCCTGGGCACGCCCTTCAATCTCACCGAGGGCGCGGCGCTGCTGCACCTGGTCGGCCGCCTGACCGGTTACACGCCGCGCTGGTTCAGTTACTTCATCGGCGACGCCCACATCTACGAGAACCACCTCGACATGCTGCGCGAACAGCTCACGCGCACGCCCTATCCGGCACCGCGTCTGCTGCTGTCCGATCGCATCCCTGATTTTTCCGTGACGGGCAAGTACGAGCCGCAGTGGCTGGAACAGGTCGAACCGGGCGACTTCACCCTGGAAGGCTACCAGCACCACGCCCCCCTGACCGCACCCATGGCCGTCTGACATGTCCGCCACGCCCTGCCTCACCCTCGTCGTCGCCTACGCCCGCAACCGCGTCATCGGGCGTGACAACACCCTGCCCTGGCGCCTGCCGGGCGACCTCGCCCATTTCAAGCGCACGACCCTGGGCCACCCCATCATCATGGGGCGCAACACCTGGGAATCCCTGGGCCGCCCCCTGCCCGGGCGTCACAACATCGTGATCAGCCGCAACCCGGACTACCGGGCCGAGGGCGCCACGGTGGTCGACAGCCTGCAGGCCGCGCTGCACGCCGTGCAGGGCGAGCAAGCCTTTGTGATCGGCGGCGCGCAGATCTACACCCAGGCGCTGGCGCTGGCCACGCGCATCATCGCCACCGAAATCCAGGCCGATGTGCCGGGCGATGCCTTTTTCCCTCTGCTGCCGGCCTTTGCCTGGCGCGAAACCGCACGCGAAGCGCAGCCCGAGGAAAACGGCCTGCGCTACGACTTCGTCACGTATCAGCGCGCCTGAGCGCAGGCCTGGCGCAGGAAACGCCACAAGGCGTCCTGCCCGGCATAGGCCACATTGAAACGCAGCCAGGGCGTATCGGCTTCGGCCGCATCAAAGTAGCAACCGGGCGCCAGCCAGATACCGTCGCCCAATGCCCGCTCGGCAAGCTCGCGCCCGCCTGGCGTCCCGGCAGCGGGCCGCGCCCACAGGAACAGCCCAGCCTGCGGCCGGGCGGCAATCTCGAAACCGGCCTCCTCCATCTGGCGCACCACTTGCCCGTGCGCCTGGGCGAGGCGTTCGCGCGTGCGCAGGATGTGGTTGCGATAGCGGCCGTCACCGATCACCTGGTGGACCACGCGCTCCATGATTTCCGGCGACGTCAGCCCCGCCGCCATCTTGCTGCGGGCGAGATCGCGTGCCAGGTCGCGGTGGGCCGCGATGTAGCCGACCCGCACCGACGGGCTGATCACCTTGGAATAGCCCCCCAGATAGATCACGCGCTCGCCACCGTCGAGCGCGGCCAGCAGCGGCGCCGCGCCCGGCAGCAACTCGCGCGAGATGTCGTCTTCGATGATCCAGTAGTCATGCGCGCTGGCCGACTGCAGCAGGCGAAAGGCATTGGCCATGCTGAGGGTGGTGCCGGACGGGTTCTGCAGCACCGTATTGACGAACAGGGCCCGCGGCCGGTGCTGCTGCACGGCCTGCGCCAGCGCCTCCAGGTCCAGGCCTGCCTCATTGCGCGGCACCGCCACGGCCCGCATGCCGGTCAGGCGCAGCAACTGCAGCAGGTTGGCGTAGCACGGCGCCTCCACCAGCACCACGTCGCCCGGACGCAAGAGCGTGCGTATCACCAGATCGAGTCCGTGCGTCACCCCCTGGGTCAGTACGATCTGCTCGCTCTCTAGCGGCAGGCCATGCAGCGCCAGGGCTGCAGCGATGCTCTCGCGCAGCGGCGCGTAACCCTGAGGATGGCCATAACCGGAGATCCGCAGCGCCGGCACCCGCCCCATGTGGCGCAGGGCCTGGTGCAGGCCTTCTTCGTTGAGCCACTCCCCCGGCAACCAGCCGCAGCCGGCCTTGATGGGAATGGAGTGATCCGCATAGATGTCCGACAACAGCCAGCCCGTATTCAGCCGTGGCGGCGCCCAGCCCCCCGGCTGGGGCGCGTGCGCCTTGCGGCCCGCCCCCAGCACCCGGTAGCCGGAACCGGCCCGCGCGCCAAGCCAGCCTTGCGCCACCAGCCTGCTGTAGGCGCTGGCTACCGTGAAGGTACTCAGGCCGTGCTGGCGCGCGAACTCGCGCACGGACGGGATGGCCATCCCCGGACGCAGGGTCTGGCGGGCAATCGCATCGGCGAAGGCCTGGACGATCTGCTCGACCAGCGTGGGCGCGCCTTTACGCTTACGAACGGGCTGGAAATCCATCATTTCTGTACAGTTATAAAGAATGGATCAATACGGTCAGCTTGATATCGCCAGATTGTATATGTCCATTCCCCCTGCCAGCGCCGAGAATTCCAGCTTCCCCAACACGGAGCCCGTCTCCGTCCGTTTGACTGACCGCCCTGGAGGCTGCCATGAACGCACCCGCGCACCCGGATCTCTCGCATCTCTGGATGCCCTTTACCGCCAACCGCCAGTTCAAGGCCCAGCCGCGCATGCTGGCGTCGGCCAAGGGCATGTACTACACCTCGTTGGATGGACGCCAGATTCTGGACGGCACGGCGGGCCTGTGGTGCGTGAACGCCGGCCATTGCCGCGAGGAAATCGTCCAGGCGATCGCACAGCAGGCCGCCGAGATGGACTATGCGCCGGGCTTCCAGTTCGGCCATCCGGCCGCCTTCGAGGCCGCCACGGCCGTGGCCGGTTTCATGCCGCAGGGCATGGACCGCGTGTTCTTCACCAACTCCGGTTCGGAGTCGGCCGACACGGCGCTGAAGATCGCGCTGGCCTATCACCGGG
>JAEWJD010000403.1 GCA_023386765.1 Pseudomonadota bacterium
GTGCTGGCCATCGGCAATCCGTTCGGCGTGGGTCAGACCACCACCCAGGGCATCGTGTCGGCCCTGGGCCGCAACGGCCTGGGCATCAACGCCTACGAGAATTTCATCCAGACCGATGCCGCCATCAATCCCGGCAATTCCGGGGGCGCGCTGATCGATACGCAGGGCCGTCTGGTGGGCATCAATACGGCCATCTACTCGCGTACCGGGGGATCGCTGGGCATCGGTTTCGCCATCCCCATCGATAGCGCGCGCCGCGTGATGCAGGACATCATCGAGCATGGCGCGGTGCGCCGCGGCTGGCTGGGCATCGAACCCCAGGATCTGACGCCCGAGCTGGCGCGTGCATTCCGCCTGGCCCCCGATGCCGACGGCGTGATCGTCGCCGGTGTGCTGCGTGGCGGGCCGGCCGACAAGTCCGGCCTGCGGATCGGGGATATCGTGCAGCGTTTTGATGGTCGTCCGGTGCGCGACACGATGCTGCTGCTGCGCTGGATCGCGGCGGCCACGCCGGGGCAGGCTGTGACCCTGCAGGTGCTGCGCGGCGGCGGCCAGCGCGAGATCCGGGTCGCCATGGGCCTGCGCCCTACCCGGCCGCGCTGATGCGGGGCCCCAGACGACAACGCCAGGCGGTGTGCCTGGCGTGGTTGTCGTCGTGGGGGTGATCAGGGCCGCTCGGTCAGGGCGCCCTCTTCGTCGCTTTCGTCGCGCCGGCGCGGACGCACCAGGCGGGCGCACAGCAGGCCGACCTCATACAGCAGGCACAGCGGCACGGCCAGCATGAACTGGCTGACCACGTCGGGCGGCGTCACGACGGCGGCGATCACGAAGGCGCCCACCACCACGTAGCCGCGTGCCTGGCGCAGCTTGACCACGTCCACCAGCCCCGTCTTGACCAGCAGCACCACCGCCACCGGCACCTCGAAGGTGATGCCGAACGCCAGGAACATGGTCATCACGAAGCTGAGATAGGCCTCGATGTCCGGCGCCGGGGTGATCGATTGCGGGGCAAAGCCGGCAATGAAGTGGAACACCGTGCGAAAGACGAAGAAATAGCAGAAGGCCATGCCCAGCAGGAACAGCAGCGTGCTGGACGCGATGAGTGGCAATGCCAGGCGTTTTTCGTGGCGGTACAGGCCAGGCGCGACAAAGGCCCAGGCCTGGTAGAGCACGACCGGCAGGGAGATCACGAAGGCCGCCAGCATGGTGACCTTGACCGGCACCATGAAGGGCGTGATGACGCCGGTGGCGATCATGCGCGTGCCCTGCGGCAGCGAGGCCAGCATGGGCTGGGCCAGCACGTCATAGATGGCGGAGGCGCCCGGATAGGCAAACAGCACCAGGAAGACGGCCACCACGGTGCCGACCGCCTTCAGCAGCCGCGAGCGCAGCTCCACCAGATGCGACATGAAGCTTTCCTGCGGCATCTCTTCTTCTGGCTTGGGGGCTTCCTGGCTCACGTTGGGTTACCTGCATTGCCGCTGGACGGCGTTCTGGACTCGGTGGCCGGCGCGCTGTCTGCAGCGGGCGCGGCTTGCGGGGTGGCGTCCGGTGCCGGATCGGCGGCGGGCTTGAGCGCGGCGTCTTCGGGCAGT
The DNA here is from genome assembly GCA_023386765.1 of Pseudomonadota bacterium. Lineage (GTDB taxonomy): Bacteria > Pseudomonadota > Gammaproteobacteria > Burkholderiales > Burkholderiaceae_B > Bordetella. Next base: position 1,596 of record JAEWJD010000403.1, read on the forward strand.
GTGGCAGCCGCTGCGCCCGCCGGGGCGCTAGCGCTGTCCGGGGGCGCGATGCTGCGCTTGGCCTCGGCGGCGGTTTCATCCAGCGTACGCTGGGCGGCCTCGAGGTCGCCGCGCACCGAGTCGCCCGCCTGGCGCAGCGATTGGTTGACATCCTGGGCTGCGTCATCCATCTGCTGCTTGAACTTGCGCAGCTCGTCGAGCTCGATTTCACGCTGGATGTCGGATTTCACATCGTTGACATAGCGTTGCGCGCGGCCAAGCAGATGGCCGACCGTGCGCGCGACCTTGGGCAGGCGTTCGGGGCCGAGGACAACCAGCGCCACGACGCCGATCACGATCAATTCCGTGAAACTGACATCAAACATGCATGTGCCGCCAATTCAAGGGAGCGGGGCGAGCCCGGGATCAGGAGTTCTGTTTTTCTTTGGCTTGCACGTCGATGGTGTCGTCGGCGCGTTGCTGCGTGACCTGCTCGGTTTTCTCGGCATTGGCGTCTTTCATGCCTTCCTTGAAACCCTTGACCGCACCGCCCAGGTCCGAGCCGATGTTGCGCAGTTTCTTGGTACCAAAAACCAGGGCGACGATGACCAGAACGATCAGCCAGTGCCAAATGCTGAAGCTACCCATGACAACTCTCCGTATTTACGCGTTGGGAGCGACGCGGCCTTTCCAGGGACGCGAACCACCAAGAATGTGGAAATGCAGGTGCGGAACTTCCTGACCGCCTTCGACGCCGGAGTTGGCCATCAGGCGAAAGCCCCCGTCAGGTCCCGGGTTGCAGCCGTTTTCGGCTGCCAGGCGCGGAACCAGCGTCATCATTCTACCCAACCAGCCGGCATCCTCGGCCGTGACGTCCTGCATGGATACAACATGGCGGCGCGGGATCAGCAGCAGATGCACCGGCGCGGCCGGGCTGATGTCGTGGAACACCACGAAATCATCGTCTTCGTAGACCTTCTTGGCCGGGATCTCGCCGCGGGCGATTTTGCAGAAGATACAGTTTTCGCTCATGTGGTCCTCATTCGGCGGGGCGGCGGGCTTTTTCTTCCAGCCCGGACAGCCCTTCGCGGCGGGCCAGTTCGGCCAGCACCGCCTCGGGCCGCAGATTGTAATGAGTCAGCGCGACCAGGCAATGGAACCAGAGGTCGGCGGTTTCGCTGACGATGCGGTCGGGCTCGCCATCCTTGGCCGCCATGACCAGTTCGGTGGCTTCCTCGCCGATTTTCTTCAGGAAGGCGTCCGGCCCCTTGGCCAGCAGCTTGGCGACATAGGAGGCTTGCGGGTCACCGCCCTGATCGGGGCGGCGGCTGTGCAGGGTGTCGGCCACGCGCGCGAGCACGTCCTGGCCATAGGGGGGGGTGTCGCTCATTTGTAGATCAGCTCGGGGTCTTTCAGAACCGGGTCGACGGTGGTCCAGGCAGCGTCGTCCAGGCGGCGGTAGAAGCAGCTGGCACGGCCGGTGTGGCAGGCGATGCCGCCGTGCTGGTGCACTTTCAGCAGCACCACGTCGCCGTCGCAGTCCAGGCGCAGTTCATGGACTTCCTGGCCATGACCGGACTCTTCGCCTTTGCGCCAGAGTTTCTGGCGCGAGCGCGACCAGTACACCGCCCGCCCGGTGGCCGCGGTTTCCGCCAGGGATTCGCGGTTCATCCAGGCGACCATCAGGATCTGGCCGTTTTCGGCGTCCTGGGCGATGGCGGGAATCAGGCCGTTGTCGTCGAAGACGACCTCGGCCATCCAATCCGGTTCGATAGTCATGATTAATCCAGTCTGACGGGGATGCCGCGGCGGGCCATGTATTCCTTGCACTCGCGCACAGTGTGCTGGCCGAAGTGGAAGATGCTCGCTGCCAGCACCGCATTGGCGCGGCCGGTGGTCACGCCCTCGGCCAGGTGCTCCAGGGTGCCCACGCCGCCGGAGGCGATCACAGGCACCGGCACGGCGTCAGAGACTGCCCGCGTGAGTTCCAGGTCGAAGCCGGACTTGGTGCCATCGCGATCCATGCTGGTGAGCAGGATCTCGCCTGCGCCGTAGGCGGCCATGCGGCGTGCCCATTCGATGGCGTCCAGGCCGGTGGCCTTGCGTCCGCCATGGGTGAAGACTTCCCAGCGGGCCGGCTCGTGCGCGGCGCTCACGCGGCGGGCATCGATGGCCACCACGATGCATTGCGAGCCGTGGTAGTCGGCGGCCTCGCGTACCAGCTCGGGGCGGGTGACCGCCGCACTGTTGATGCTGACCTTGTCGGCGCCTGCGTTCAGCAGGCGCTGGATATCCGCGACCTGGCGCACGCCACCGCCCACCGTCAGGGGGATGAAGACCTGGGCGGCGACCTGCGCGATGATGGGCAGGATCAGGTCGCGGTCGTCGCTGGTGGCCGTGATGTCCAGGAAGGTCAGTTCGTCGGCGCCCTGCTCGTCGTAGCGGCGCGCGATCTCCACGGGGTCGCCGGCGTCGGTCAGGTTGACGAAGTTCACACCCTTGACCACCCGCCCGGCCGTGACGTCCAGGCAGGGGATGATGCGGCGGGTCAGGCCGGTGTCGGCGGTTTGTTCGCCGCTCATGCTGTCAGCTCGTCGGCGCGCAACTGGGCGGCCTGGAAGTCCAGCGTGCCTTCGTAGATGCTGCGGCCCAGGATGGCGCCCTCGACGCCGTCGCTTTCCACCGCGCACAGCGCCTCGATGTCGGCCATGCCGGCGATGCCGCCGGAGGCGTACACGGGGATGCGCACATGCTGCGCCAGGCGCACGGTGGCTTCGACGTTCACGCCCGAGAGCATGCCGTCGCGGCCGATATCGGTGTAGATGATGGCTTCGCAGCCGTAGTCCTCGAACTTCTTGGCCAGATCGAGCACGTCGTGGCGCGTGAGCTTGCTCCAGCCGTCGGTGGCGATCTTGCCGTCGCGCGCGTCCAGCCCGACGATGATCTGGCCGGGGAAGGCGCCGCAGGCGTCTTGCAGGAAGCCCGGGTTCTTGACCGCGGCCGTGCCGATGATCACGTAGGAGATGCCGGCATCGAGATAGCGTTCGATGGTGTCCAGATCACGGATGCCACCGCCGATCTGGACCGGGATGTCGTCGCCCACGGTATCGAGGATGGCCTTGATGGGGGCTTCGTTCTTGGGCTTTCCGGCAACAGCGCCGTTCAGGTCGACCAGATGCAGCCGGCGGGCGCCCTGTTCAAGCCAACGGGCAGCCATGGCGGCGGGGTCTTCGGAGAACACCGTAGCATCGTCCAGGTCACCCTGGCGCAAGCGCACGCAGCGCCCGTCTTTGAGGTCGATGGCGGGGATCAGCAGCATGGTGGATATCGAGCGAAAGAAATGAAACGGTTGAAAAAGGGCCGGCCGGAGCTCGTCCGCGGGCGGCTATGGTTGCCAGTCTACAAAATTGCGATAGAGGCGCAAACCGTGTTCGGCGCTCTTTTCGGGGTGGAACTGAACCGCAAAAATGTTACTGGCGGCCACGGCGCAGGTAAAGCGATGGCCATACTCGCTTTCCCCCACCGTCAGGGCGGGGTCGGCGGGTGCGACGTAATAGCTGTGGACAAAATAGAAGTGGGCGCCGTCCGGAATTCCTTCCCACAGGGCATGGGGACGGGTCTGATGGACCTGGTTCCAGCCCATGTGCGGGACTTTCAGGCGTTCGGGGCCTTGCGGGTCGCCAGCGCCATCGGCAAAGGCAGCGCCGGCAAAGCGGCGGACCTGCCCGGGGAAGATGTCCAGGCAGGCGCTGTCGCCTTCCTCGCTGGCGGAGAACAGCATCTGTTCTCCCACGCACACGCCCAGCAGCGGCTTGTTGCGTGCCGCGTGCAGCACCGCCTCGCGCAGGCCCGAGGCGTTCAGGTTGCGCATGCAGTCGCCCATGGCGCCCTGGCCCGGAAACACGACCCGGTCGGCGGCGTCGATGTCTTCGGCGCGATTGCAGATACGGATGTCAGCCTGGGGCGCTGCGGCTTGCAGCGCGCGGGCCACGGAATGGAAGTTGCCCATTCCGTAATCGACGATGGCGATAGTGCTCAATTAGTGTCAGCCTAGAGTTACAGCACGCCCTTGGTGGAGGGGATGACATCACCCATGCGCGGGTCGGTCTCCAGGGCCATGCGCAGGGCGCGGCCGAAGGCCTTGAAGACCGTTTCGGCCTGGTGGTGGGCATTGAAGCCGCGCAGGTTGTCGATGTGCAGCGTCATGAGGGCGTGGTTGACCAGGCCCTGGAAGAATTCACGCGTGAGGTCGACGTCGAAGTCGCCGATGCGCGCGCGCGTGAAATCGATGTGGTATTCCAGGCCCGGGCGGCCCGAGAAGTCGATCACCACGCGCGAAAGCGCTTCGTCCAGCGGCACATAGGCGTGGCCGTAGCGGCGCATGCCGGCCTTGCTGCCCAGCGCCTTGGCGATGGCCATGCCCAGCGAGATGCCGACGTCCTCGACGGTATGGTGGGCGTCGATGTGCAGGTCGCCATCGGCCTTGATATCCATGTCGATCAGGCCGTGGCGGGCGATCTGGTCCAGCATGTGATCCAGGAAGGGCACGCCGGTGTCGATGTTCTGCTTGCCGGTGCCATCCAGGTTGATGGCCACGCGGATGCGCGTCTCGTTGGTGTTGCGGGTGATTTCTGCGGTACGCATGTCAGGGGCTCAAAAGTTCTCTCAGGGCGGCCAGCAAGGCCGTGTTCTCGTCGGGGGTGCCCACGGATATCCGCAGGCAGTTGGCCAGCAACGGGTGGGCCGAAGACAGATTTTTAACCAGTATTTTGCGCGTTTTCAGTGCGAGATGCACGGCGTTGCCGTCAAGCTTGCCTTCAAAGCGCGCCAGGATGAAATTGCCCGCGCTGGGGTACACCGTTACGCCCGGCAGCGAGGTCAGTGCCTGCGCCAGCGGTTCGCGGTCGGCGCGCAGGCGCGCGGCCTGGGCATCGAGCAGCGCTTTCTCGCGCAGCACCACGCGCAGCGCCGCCTGCGTCAGCACGTTGATGTTGTAGGGCGGGCGGACTTTGTCGACCTGGGCGATCCAGTCGGGATGGCCCGCCAGATAGCCGAAGCGCAGCCCCGCCAGGCCGATCTTGGAGACCGTGCGCATGACCACCACGTTGGGGTGGTCGAGCAGGCGCGGCATCCAGCTGTGGCCGGCGAAGGGCTGGTAGGCCTCGTCGATCACCACCAGGCCGGGCGCAGCGCACACGATGGCCTGGATGGCCTCATCGGGCCAGAGCCCGCCGGTAGGATTGTTGGGCAGCGCCAGGAACACCAGCTTGGGCTGGTGCTCGGCAATGGCGGCCAGCATGGCCGGCAGGTCCAGTTCGAGCGCGGCGGTCAACGGCACGCCGACAAAGCGCGCGTGGTCGAAACGCGCCGCCATGTCGAAATAGACGAAAGAGGGCCAGGGCGACAGCACCGTGTCGCCCGGCGCGCAACAGGTCTGCACCAGCAGGTGAATCAGTTCGTCCGACCCGTTGCCGAACAGCAGCGCCGCTTCGGGCGGCACGCCGAAGGCATGCGCGACCTGGGCCCTGAGTGCCGGATCGTCGGCGCCCGGATAGCGGTTCAGGGCAGTGGCGGCCACGGCCTGTGCGATTTCCTGGCGCAAGTGGTCAGGCAGCGGATACGGGCATTCCATCGCATCCAGCTTGATCACGTCCGGCGCGGCGGGTGCCACCGGATAGGCGGTCTGGGCCAGCACGTCGGCGCGTACGGTGCGCGCGATGCGGTCGGCCGGCCTCATGAGGACGGGCCGGACTGCACGTCGTCCAGGCGGTACTGGGCACTGGCCGCATGGGCCTGCAGGCCTTCTCCCAGGGCCAGCTCGGCGGCGATGCGCCCCAGAGTCTGGGCGCCCTGGTGCGACACCTGGATCAGGCTGGAGCGCTTCTGGAAGTCATAGACGCCCAGCGGCGAAGAGAAGCGTGCCGTGCGCGAGGTGGGCAGCACGTGGTTGGGGCCGGCGCAATAATCACCCAGCGCTTCGGAACTGTAGCGGCCCATGAAGATGGCGCCGGCGTGGCGGATCTTGGCGCTCCAGCGTTCGGGCTGCTCGGTGGAGATCTCCAGGTGCTCGGGGGCGATCGTGTTGGCGATGGCACAGGCCTCGTCAAGATCGCGCACCAGGATCAGGGCGCCGCGGTTGGCCAGGCTCACGCGCAGGATGTCGGCGCGCGGCATGGTCGGCAGCAGGCGCTCGATGGCGGCCTGCACCTCGTCCAGGTAGGCGGCATCCGGGCACAACAGGATGGATTGAGCCAGTTCGTCGTGCTCGGCCTGCGAGAACAGGTCCATGGCGATCCAGTCAGCCGGCGTCTTGCCGTCGCAGATGACGAGGATCTCGCTGGGACCGGCGATCATGTCGATGCCCACCACGCCAAAGACGCGCCGCTTGGCGGCGGCCACATAGGCGTTGCCGGGGCCGACGATCTTGTCGACGGCCGGCACGGTGGCCGTGCCATAGGCCAGTGCGCCGACTGCCTGGGCCCCGCCAATGGCGAAGACGCGGTCCACGCCGCTGATGGCCGCAGCCGCCAGCACGATGGGATTGCGCTGGCCGTTGGGGGTGGGCGTGACCATGATGAGCTCGGGCACCCCGGCGACCTTGGCCGGGATCGCGTTCATCAGCACCGATGATGGGTAGGCGGCCTTGCCACCCGGGACATACAGGCCGACCCGGTCCAGCGGCGTGACCTGCTGGCCCAGCATCGTGCCGTCGGGCTCGGTGTAGGTCCAGGTTTCGCTGCGCTGGTGGTGGTGGTAGGCGCGCACGCGCTCGGCGGCCGCCTCCAGGGCGGCGCGCTGCGCGGCCGGCAGCCCTTCCAGGGCCGCCTGCCATTCGGCGCGCGGCACTTCGAGCGCCGTGGCATCGGCTGCCTGCACATGATCGAAGCGGCGGGTGTATTCCAGCAGCGCGTCATCGCCCCGGGCGCGGACATCGGCCAGGATGTCGGCGGCGGCGCGGTCGATGGACTCGTCCTGGGAGGCTTCGAAAGCCAGCAGGCGGGACAAGGCGGAAGAGAAGCCCGCAGCGCGGGAATCGAGGCGATTGATCAGGGCCATGGCGTCTAGCAGCGTTGTCTTGGGGTAAGGCTCAATCCTGGCGGGCGGCGGCCCGCTGGAAGGTGTCCAGCAGCGGCTGCAGCCGTTCGCCGCGCGTCTTGAGCGAGGCCTGGTTGACGATCAGGCGCGAGGAAATCGGCATGATGGCCTCGACTTCGCGCAGACCGTTGGCGCGCAGCGTGCCACCGGTGGAAACCAGGTCGACGATGGCATCGGCCAGACCGACCAGGGGGGCCAGTTCCATCGAGCCGTAGAGCTTGATGATGTCGACGTAGACGCCTTTGCTGGCGAAGTGCTCGCGGGCCGATTGCACGTATTTGGTGGCCACGCGCAGGCGTGCGCCCTGGTGCACGGCGGCTGCGTAATCGAAATCTTCGCGCACTGCCACGCTCAGGCGGCACTTGGCGATCTCCAGGTCGATGGGCTGGTACAGCCGTCCCGGCTGGCCGGCGGCGTGCTCGATCAGTACGTCCTTGCCGGCGATGCCGAAGTCGGCCGCGCCGTATTGCACGTAGGTCGGTACGTCGGAGGCGCGCACGATGATCAGGCGAAGGCCGGGGTCGCTGGTCGGCAGGATCAGCTTGCGTGATTTCTCGGGGTTCTCGCCGACTTCGATGCCGGCCTCGGCAAGCAGGGGCAGCGTTTCTTCGAAGATCCTGCCCTTGGACAAGGCCAGGGTCAGGGGCGCGGGGGCGATGCTCATTGCTCTTCCTTGCCGGTGACGCGTTCGATGCGCGCGCCGAGGCTGCGCAGTTTCACTTCCATGCGGTCGTAGCCGCGATCCAGGTGGTAGATGCGATCGACCAGCGTGACGCCTTCGGCGGCCAGGCCGGCAATCACCAGGCTGGCCGAGGCGCGCAGGTCGGTTGCCATCACCTTGGCGCCGGACAGGCGCGCCACGCCGCGTACCACGGCAGTATGGCCATCGATGTCGATCTCGGCGCCCAGGCGGCACAGTTCCTGCACGTGCATGAAGCGGTTTTCAAAGATGTTCTCGACCACCACCGCCGTCCCTTCGGCCACGGTGTTCAGGGCCATCACCTGGGCCTGCATGTCGGTGGCGAAACCAGGGTATTCGTGGGTGCGGATGCTGACGGCCTTGGGGCGTTGATGCATGGCACCGCGGATCCAGTAGGGGCCGGTTTCCAGCGTCAGGCCCGCCTCGGCCAGCTTGTCCAGCGTGGCGCCCATGATCGAGGGGTCGGTATTGCGCAGCGTGATGTCGCCGCCAACGGCGCCCACCGCGCACAGGAAGGTGCCGGCCTCGATGCGGTCGGAGATCACCTTGTGTTCGGCGCCGTGCAGGCGGTCCACGCCATCGATGACGATGCGGTCGGTGCCGTGGCCCTGGATGCGAGCGCCCATCTTGATGAGCAGCTCGGCCAGATCCACCACCTCGGGCTCGCGTGCGGCATTCTCGAGCACGGTCTGGCCTTCGGCCAGCACGGCCGCCATGAGCAGGTTCTCGGTGCCGGTGACCGTGACCATGTCGGTGCGCACGGAAGCGCCCTTCAGGCGCTTGGCGCGCGCCACCACGAAGCCGTGCTCCATGGTGATCTCGGCACCCAGCGCCTCCAGGCCCTTGATATGCTGATCCACCGGCCGCTGGCCGATGGTGCAGCCGCCGGGCAGGCTCACGCGGGCTTCGCCAAAGCGCGCCACCAGCGGACCCAGCACCAGGATCGAGGCGCGCATGGTCTTGACCAGTTCGTAGGGGGCTTCGACACTGTCGACCTGATCGGCCTGCAGGGTGAAGCTGCTGCCCTCGCTCTGGCCCTTGACGCCCAGCTGGCCCAGCAGGCGCAACATGGTGCGGGTGTCATTGAGCTGCGGCACATTGCTCAGGTGCAGCGCATCGGCGGTCAGCAGGCTCGCGCACAGGATCGGCAGGGCCGAATTCTTGGCGCCGGAAATCTCGACTTCGCCGCGCAGTTGGGCGCCGCCGGTAATGCGGAGTTTATCCATCAACGATCTGCCTGGGAGTATTCGGCGGGGGTAAGGGTGCGCATCGAAAGCGCATGGATCTCGGCCTTCATGCGGTCGCCCAGGGCGCCGTACACCAGTTGATGACGCGCGATCAGGCGCTTGCCTTCAAAGGCCGGGCTGACGATCACGGCTTCGAAGTGCGAGCCGTCGCCTTGAACGTCGATATGGTCACAGGGCAGTCCGTCCAGGATGTATTGGCGGACCTGCTCGGGGGTGGGTAGCATGAAAATCAGTTCCTGAGCTTATAGCCGCGCGCCAGCAGGCGTAGCGCAAAGAGGGAAAGTACAACGAATACGCCCGCCACGACAGCCAGGCTGTGCCAGGGCGAGACGTCCGAGACCCCGAAGAAGCCATGACGGAAGCCGTCGATGGTGTAGAAAATGGGGTTCCAGTGCGAGACTGCCTGCCAGAACGGCGGCAGCGTATGAATGGAGTAGAACACGCCCGACAAGAAGGTGGCCGGCATCACCAGGAAATTCTGGAATGCCGCCAGCTGGTCGAATTTCTCCGAGCACAGCCCTGCCACCACGCCCAGCACGGCCATGATGCCGCAGGCCAGGACGGCGAAGCCCAGGACCCACAGCGGGTGCGTGGGTACCAGCGGCACGAAGAACAACGCCACCAGCCAGACGCACAAGCCGACCGCCAGGCCCCGGGCGACGGCTGCGATCACGTAGGCGGCGAAGAATTCGCGATGCGACAGCGGGGGCAGCAGCACGAACACCAGGTTGCCCGTGATGCGGCTCTGGATGAGCGAGGACGACGGGTTGGCGAAGGCGTTCTGCAGCATGCTCATCATCATGAGCCCCGGGATCAGGAAGGCCGTGTACGGCACCGAGCCGTAGACCATCAGCCGCCCTTCGAGCACATGGGCGAACACCAGCAGATACAGCAAGGCGGTGATGACCGGCGCGGCGATGGTCTGGAAGGCGACCTTCCAGAAGCGCAGCAGCTCTTTGCGCAGCAGGGTCGGGAAACCCGAACCGCCATCCAGGCGGGGCTGCACCATGGGAGGGGTGGGAACGGCGCTCATGCCAGCGTCTCCTGTTGCATGATGCGCACGAAGGCATCTTCCAGATCGGCGCCGCCCACCCGCGCCAGCAGCGCCTGGGTGGTGTCCAATGCGACGATGCGGCCAGCCTTGAGCATGGCGATGCGCCCGCACAGCGCCTCGGCCTCTTCGAGATAGTGGGTGGTCAGCATGATGGTGTGTCCGGCGCGGTTCAGGCGCGAGATGAATTCCCAGAGCGTGCGGCGCAGATCCACGTCCACGCCGGCGGTCGGCTCGTCCAGCACGATCACGGGCGGACGATGGACCAGGGCCTGGGCGACCAGCACACGCCGCTTCATGCCGCCGGACAATGCGCGCATGTTGGCGTTGGCCTTGTCGGCCAGGCCAAGGTTGAAGAGGATCTCGTCGATCCAGTCGTCGTTGTTGCGCAGGCCGAAGTAGCCCGATTGCAGGCGCAAGGTCTCGCGCACCGTGAAGAACGGATCGTAGACCAGCTCCTGGGGCACGACGCCCAGCGCGCGGCGGGCTTCCTTGTACTGGCTCACGACATCGTAGCCACAGACGCTGGCGCGCCCCTGGCTGGCGTGGGCCAGCCCGGCCAGGATCGAGATCAGTGTGGTCTTGCCCGCCCCATTGGGGCCGAGCAGGCCGAAGAACTCGCCATGTTCAATCTGCAGGCTGACATCATTCAGGGCCTGGAAGCCTGGTTCGGCGGCGGCACCAAACAGGCTTTTCCATCCCTGCCTGCGTGGCGGATAGATTTTGGAGATGTGTTCGAGGCTGACGGCTGGCATAGACACGACGCAAATCCCGGGCCGACCTTGGCCGGGCCCGGAAGGAAAGAGGCCCCCATTATAGAGGGGGCCGTCTGGCGTTCGATCCAATGCCCGTCAAGCCCGGGCTGGCCGCAGGGTTACTGGTTGCGACGGTTGAGGGCGTCGATGAGCCCGTCGATGCCGCTTTGGTTGATCTGCTGCGCGAACTGGTTGCGATAGTTTTCGATCAGCCAGATGCCTTCGACGTTCAGATCGTAGATGCGCCAGCCTTGCGGCGTCTTCTCCAGGCGGTAGTCCACCTGCACCGGCTGCGTGTTGGTCTGGCTGATGAGCGAGCGCACCACCAGATCGTCGGCATCGGGCTTGCCACGCATCGGCAGCAGCTTGATGCTGGTGCCGCTGTCGACCTTGACCAGCGCGCCGCTGTAGGTGCGCACCAGCGTGCCGCGGAAGGCTTCGGCCAGGCGGGTCTTCTGCTCGGGCGTGGCCTGACGCCAATAGCGGCCGGCGGCCAGGCGCGTGGTCTTCTGGAAGTCCACGTAGGGCAGGATGTACTCATCCACAACATGGTTGATGCGGGTCAGGTCACCGGACTTCACGCCGCGGTCGGCCTTCAGGTGGTCGATGGCCTGGTTGGCAGCCTCAAGCACGAACTGGTCGGGCGGGCCCATGGGGTTGGGCGCCTGGGCTGCTGCGACGCCGCCGAGCGCCAGGGAGCAGGCGAGCAGCGCGTGGCGGGCGTAGGCAATGAACGAAAAACGCATGAAAACTCCTTCCTCGATCCGGCTCAGGGTTTGGCCGGGGCAGCGGGCGCGGCCGAGCTGGTCTCGGGCGCGTCATCTTCTTCTTCGTAGTTGGGCAGCGGCGCGTCATCGGCGGCCAGGTTGCCGCGCACCATGGCGGCCCGGCGCTGCAGATAGGCGTCGCGGATGAAGCTGTAGGGGTCCAGGGCCACGCGGTCCACGGTGTTGGTGGCGTCGAGCAGATTGGCGCGTGCGTCGACGATCTCCAGGCCCCACAGCGAGTTGCGCAGCGGCACGTTCTCGATGCGGCCCACGGTGGCCATCTGGTTGCCCTTGAAGTCGCCGATCAGGCCGACGCCGTCGCGCACGCTGCTGGCGCCCCAGAACGGCAGCACCAGGTAGGGGCCCTGGCTGAAGCCCCAGACGCCCAGGGTGGTGCCGAAGTCGTTGGGGATCTTGCGCGCGCCATTCATGGAAGCGACGTCGATACAGCCGCCCAGCCCCATGGTGGTGTTGAACAGGAAGCGGCCCAGGGTATTGATGAAATCATGGCCGCGGCCCTGCAACATGCTGTTGGTGCCGGCCCAGATGTCGCCGACGTTGCTGAACATGTTGTGGATGCAAGTGCGCACGGGCGACGGCACCACGTAGGTGTAGCCCTGGGCGATCGGCTTGAACAGTGCGCGGTCGACCGTGTCGTTGAACTTGTAAACGCCGCGGTTGAATCCCTCCCACGGGTCACGCGGATCCGGGTTCTGGGACGCCGCGCAGCCGGCCAGAATGGCGCCGGTGGCAGCCAGGGTGGTCAGGCGGGTGATGGCTTGCATCTTCATGGTGTCAGGCACCTTTGGCGAGGTGTTCGAATAAGGGGGTATCTGGAGCGGGCGGCGGGATCAGGGCGCGTCGCCGGCGGAGCCTTGCTTCTCGGCGGTGCCGTAGAGGAACTTGCTGATCAGCTGCTCCAGTACGACGGCGCTTTGTGTATAACGGATTTTCCCGCCATCGGCAAAATCCTTCTCTTCGCTGCCCGGCGTCAGGCCGATGTATTGCTCGCCCAGCAGGCCCGAGGTCAGGATGCTGGCCGAGGAATCCAGCGGAAACTGGTAAGGCGCTTCCAGATCCATCGAGACCACGGCCTGGAAGGTCTGGTCATCGAAGCGGATATCGGTGACGCGTCCCACCACCACGCCGGCACTTTTGATCGGCGCGCGCACCTTCAGCCCGCCGATATTGTCGAAGTCGGCCGACAGGGAGTAAGTCGGCGCAAACGAGAAGCTGCTCAGGTTGCCGGCGCGCAGCGCCAGAAAGACCAGGGCGGCTGCGCCCAGCAGCACGAACAGGCCAACCCAGAAATCGGTTTTTTCGCGTGACATGATGATGAATCCGTATCAGTTGCCAAACATCAGGGCGGTGAGCAGGAAGTCCAGGCCGAGCACCGCCAGCGAACCCACGACCACGGTGCGGGTGGTGGCGCGCGCCACGCCTTCGGGCGTGGGCCGCGCCTGCCAGCCCTCATAGAGCGCCACCAGGGTGACGGTGACGCCGAAGACCAGGCTCTTGATGACGCCGTTGGCCACATCCGACCAGACATCGACGCCATCCTGCATCTGTGACCAGAACGCACCGGTATCCACGCCGATCAGTACGACGCCGACCACCCAGCCGCCCATGATGCCGACCATGGAAAACACCGCCGCCAGGATGGGCATGGCGATGACACCGCCCCAGAATCGCGGCGCCCGCACGCGCCGCATCGGGTCGACCGCCATGACCTCCATGGCAGCCAGTTGTTCGCCGGCCTTCATGAGACCGATTTCGGCGGTTAGTGACGTGCCGGCCCGCCCGGCAAAGAGCAGGGCCGTGACCACCGGCCCCAGTTCGCGCACCAGCGACAGGGCCACCAGCAGGCCCAGGGCCTCTTCGGAGCCGTAGCGGTTCAGGGTGTAGTAGCCCTGCAGGCCCAGCACGAAACCGACGAACAGGCCCGAAACGGCGATGATCAGTAGCGAATAGTTGCCGATGAAGTGCACTTGCTGCGATACCAGGCGCGGGCGCTGCAGGGCGATCCCCGAGCGGGCCAGGATGGCACCGAAAAAGCGCGTGAAGTAGCCAACTCCGTAGATGACGTTGTTGACGGCGGCGCCGATGGCAGAGATGAAGCGGCCCAGCGCGGTCATGATTTGCGTCCTTGTTGGCGGCCCAGCCAGGCCTCGAAGGCCGGGGTCTGCGGATAGCGGAAGGCCACCGGACCGTCAGGGGCGCCGTCGAGAAACTGCCGCACGTAGGGGTCCTGCGAGGCGGCCAGCGTCTGCGGCGTGCCGGCAGCCTTGAGCAGCCCCTGCCCGACCAGATACACCTGGTCGGCGATGGCGAAGGATTCCTGGATATCGTGGGTGATGAGCACCGAAGCGCACTTCAGGCGGTCGGACAGGTGGCGGATCAGGCGGGCGGTAATCCCCATGGAGATGGGATCCAGCCCGGCGAACGGCTCGTCATACAGGATGAGCTCGGGTTCCAGGACCACGGCCCGCGCCAGGGCCACGCGGCGCGCCATGCCGCCGGATATCTCGGCCACGCGCAAGTGGGCCGCGGCCCGCAGCCCTACCGCGTCGAGCTTGTCGAGCACCTTTTCGAGGATCTCGGCATCGCTGGCACGGGTGTGTTCCCGCAGCGGGAAGGCGACGTTTTCGAAGACGTTGAGGTCGGTGAACAGCGCGCCCTGCTGGAACAGCACGCCCATGCGCTGGCGCAGGGCCTGCAGTTCGGTGGCGCTGGCGGTGGCCACGTCCTGGCCGAAGGCCTGCACCACGCCCTTCTGGGCGGTGATCTGGCCGGTGGCCGCGCGCAGCAGCGTGGTTTTGCCCGAGCCCGAGCCGCCCATGATGGCGACGACCTGCCCGGCGCGTACTTCCAGGCTGATGCCGGCCAGCACCGTGAAATCCCCATAGCCCAGGGAGACATCCTGGCAGGACAGTACGAGATCCGGGCTGTTGCTAGGAGATGAGGGCATAGGCAGGATGGTCGGAGCGTGATCGCCCGTAAATGGCTCGGCCAGGGGAAGGTAAGGAAGGGGGCATTGTAGCCCGGAGCCCGGCCGCATCGCGACCCGGGCCCGGAGCTGGAACAGAGTTTTCCGTGGCGACCTTACTGCAACTTGATGTCGCCGGCCTTGATGACCTCCGCCCATTTGGCGGTTTCAGACTTGATGAAAGCCCCGAAATCCTCCGGCGAGCCGCCGCCGGCCTGGCTGCCTGTCTGGGCGATCGCCTGCTGCACTTCGGGATCCTGCAGGATGCGGTTGAACTCGGTGTTCAGGCGCTCGATGATGGCTGCGGGTGTGCCGGCCGGCGCGATGATGCCTTGCCAGTTGTACGACTCGAAGCCGGGCAGGCCTGCCTCGGCCAGGGTCGGCACATCGGGCAGGACGTCCAGGCGCTTGGCCGAGGTGACCGCGATGGGATGGATCTTCTTGCCCTGGATGGCCGGCAGCGCCGAATAGCCCATCTCGAACATCATGGTGATGTGACCGCCCATCAGGTCGGTGGCCGCCAGGCTGCCTCCCTTGTAAGGCACGTGGGAGATGTCGATGCCGGCCTGTTCGCGGAACATCTCGCCGGACAGGTGGT
>JAEWJD010000421.1 GCA_023386765.1 Pseudomonadota bacterium
GTGCTGGAGACCGTTGCGACGGCCGGCGTGCGTCAGCCGCGTCTGGATCTGAGCCATCCTGGGGTGGTCAAAGCCCTGTTTGACGCCGATCCGGCTGCGGCCGCCATTGCCGGGCGCATCATCATGCTGTTGCGCGAGAAAGACGCCGCCGGCCTGGCCGAGCTGGGCGAGGCCGGTCTGGGATTGCGTGCGGATACCATCAAGGCGCTGGAGCAACTGCCCAGGCTTTACGGCAGTCGCGACGTGATCGCGCTTGCGCGTGAGCGCCTGCCGGCATTGCCCGCCCTGGTGGCGGCCCTCGACGAGCTGGAGCGGCTGGTCCTGGCGGTGCCCGATGTGGCGTTGAGCGTGGATCTGGCCGATGTGGGTGGCTATGGTTATCACTCGGGCATGACCTTCTCGCTGTATGCGGAAGGTTGGCACGATGCATTGGTGCGCGGCGGTCGCTATGACGACGTCAGTCGCGGATTCGGCCGGGTCCGCCCGGCCACCGGTTTCAGCCTGGACCTGCGCAAGCTGGCGGCAGGGCTGACGCCGGCCGAACCCGGTCGCGCCATTCGCGCGCCCTGGGGGCAAGACCCCGCCCTGGTTGGCGCAGTGCGTGCGCTGCGCCAAGCGGGCGAAATCGTCGTTCAGGCGCTGCCCGGCCACGAGCATAGTCTGGACGAATTCGTTTGCGATCGCGAGCTGGCGCTGCAAGGTGGCGCCTGGACGGTCAGAACGCTGTGACTAACTCCCTCCCTGTCCGGGAGGGCCGCGGGGAGATTTCCGGATTTCCCGAGAAACTCGATATTGATTCGTAAAATGAGCAAGAACGTTGTGGTGATCGGCACCCAGTGGGGTGACGAAGGCAAGGGCAAGATCGTTGACTGGCTGGCCGAGTCCGTGCAGGGCGTGGTGCGCTTTCAGGGCGGCCATAATGCCGGCCATACGCTGTGGATCAACGGCAAGAAGACGATTCTGCGTCTGATTCCGTCGGGCATCATGCATGCTGGCGTGACCTGCTATATCGGCAACGGCGTCGTGCTGTCGCCCGAGGCGCTGCTCAAGGAAATCGAAGAGCTGGAGGCCGCAGGCCTGGACGTGCGTTCGCGTCTGAAGATCTCCGAAATCTGCCCGTTGATCCTGCCGTATCACGTCGCGGTGGATCAGGCTCGCGAAGCGCGCAAGGGCGAAGGCAAGATCGGTACGACCGGTCGCGGTATCGGCCCGGCCTACGAAGACAAGGTGGCACGTCGCGCTCTGCGAGTGCAGGATCTGTTCACGCCGGACATCTTCGACGAGAAGCTGGCCGAAGTGCTGGATTATCATAACTTCGTGCTGACCCAGTACCTGGGTGCCCAGGCGGTGTCGGCCAACGAGGTCCGTGACCTGGCCATGGCGCTGGCTCCGGCGATCCAGCCGATGGTGGGCGATGTTTCGAGCGCCATCTACCTGGCGCAGCAGCAGGGCGCGAACTTCCTGTTCGAGGGTGCGCAGGGGGCGTTGCTGGACGTCGATCACGGTACCTATCCGTACGTCACCAGCAGCAACTGCCTGGCAGGTGCGGCTTCGGCTGGTGCCGGTGTCGGTCCGCAGTCGTTGCATTATGTGCTGGGCATCACCAAGGCTTACACCACGCGCGTGGGTTCGGGTCCGTTCCCGACCGAGCTGCTCGATGATGTGGGTCTGCGTCTGGCTACGGTCGGCAAGGAGTTCGGTTCCGTGACGGGCCGTCCGCGC
Source organism: Pseudomonadota bacterium (assembly GCA_023386765.1). Lineage (GTDB taxonomy): Bacteria > Pseudomonadota > Gammaproteobacteria > Burkholderiales > Burkholderiaceae_B > Bordetella. The sequence goes on from JAEWJD010000421.1 coordinate 1,723, forward strand.
CGCTGCGGCTGGTTCGATGGTGCTGCGCTCAAGCGCTCGGTGCGCCTGAATGGAATTTCCGGCTTGTGCATCACCAAGCTGGACGTGCTGGACGGCCTGGAAACGATCCAGCTTGGCGTCGGCTATCGCGTCAATGGCGAGTTCCTCGACGTGCTGCCGTATGGCGCGCATGCCGTGGCGCAGGCCGAGCCGGTGCTCGAAGAGCTGCCGGGCTGGACCGAGTCGACGGTCGGTATCACCGAGTACGACAAGCTGCCGGTCAATGCCCGCCGCTACCTGGAGCGCGTGGCCGAAATCTGCGGCGTGCCGGTGGATATGGTGTCCACGGGTCCGGACCGCAACGAGACCATCGTGCTGCGTCACCCGCTGAAAGGCTGAGATTAATTCAGTCGGCCCGGGCGCTCCCATGCGGGCGCGTGCCGGGTTATGATATGCAAGGCCGCTGCGGCTCCTGTCGCCAGCGGCCTTTTCGTATTTTCCAGCAGGAGTTGAGCGTCTATGAGCTCGCCGAATAATAACGACAGCCATGTTTGGGTCACTTGGGATGACTATCATCGGCTGATCGAAAAACTGTCGCTGCAGGTCTACCAATCGGGTTGGCAGTTTGATCAGATCCTGTGTCTGGCACGTGGCGGTGTCCGCGTTGGGGACGTGATGTCCCGCATCTACGATGTGCCGCTGGGGATTCTCGCCACCAGCAGCTACCGCGAAGCTGCCGGCACCAAGCAAGGCGAACTCGATATCGCTCAGTTCATCACCATCACGCGGGGCAGCCTGGCTGGTCGAGTGTTGCTTGTGGACGACATGGTCGATACGGGTCTGACCTTCAACAAAGTGTTCAATCACTTGCAGCAGCAGTTTCCTGCCATCACCGAATTGCGTACTGCAGTGCTGTGGTGGAAGGGCCATTCTCAGGTCACTCCCGATTACTACGTCGACAAACTGCCGACGAACCCGTGGATTCACCAGCCTTTCGAGGACTACGATAGTCTGCGCCCTCATCAGCTGGAAGCCTGGATCCGGAAAGGGTCGAGCAGCGAGGGCCGTTGATGCCTGAGGCCGGGTTCTGGTCAAGAAGCCCGGTCTCATGCTAGAATCAATGGTTATCGCTAAACCGAACCTGGTTCTGGTTCCCTGCGTGCCGGATGTTTCGCCTATATTTTGGCGCGATTATGCGGCTTCTGATTGGGTGGCAACGCCAGGGGAAACCGCCAGAAAGTGCCAGGGGCTGCCCCGGCACCATCCGGTGGAGTGGCCAGCTTATCGTTGCTGTTTTCGTGCCTTGCGCCGTTTGAGCGCCCGGGCACGAAACGCGGGCGGAAAGCGGGTGTTGCCAGGTTTGTTGATCAATCGCCGTTACCCAAGACACTGAATTTATGCCTATCGTTCGACTGAAGGAAAACGAACCGTTTGAAGCCGCCCTGCGCCGCTTCAAGCGTACGATCGAAAAAACCGGTCTGCTCACCGAGCTGCGTTCGCGCGAGTTCTACGAGAAGCCGACGGCCGAGCGCAAGCGCAAGCACGCCGCCGCCGTGAAGCGTCACTACAAGCGCATCCGTAGCCAGCAACTGCCCCCGCGCATGTATTGATCTGATTCCCGAATCTATTGATTCCCGAATCATTCATACAAGATCTGCTCGCCCGGGTTGATGTCGTAGACATCGTCGGGCGATACGTGCAGTTGCGAAAGGGTGGGGCCAACTTGCTTGGCCTTTGCCCTTTTCACAACGAAAAAAGTCCCTCGTTTACTGTCAGCCCCACCAAGCAGTTCTATCACTGTTTTGGTTGTGGAGCTCATGGCAGCGCCATCACTTTCCTGATGGAGCATACGGGGGCGAGCTTTCCTGAAGCAGTACGCACACTCGCCGCCTCGGCGGGTATGACCGTGCCCGAAGAGCCGCGTAGCCCCCGTCTGCAGGCTGAGGCGGCGCGCCGCAAGGCCGAGGTGTCTCGCCATACGCAGGCGCTGGATGCAGCCCAGGCGCATTATCTGCGTCTGCTGCGCAGTTCCGCGGAGGCCATCTCCTATCTCAAGCAGCGTGGCCTGACTGGCCAGATTGCCAAGGAATATGGTCTTGGCTGGTCCGGTACGGATCGGCACGGTCTGTCCAAGGTCTTCGACAATTACGAGGATCAGACCCTGGTGGAAGCCGGGCTGGTGATCCAGTCTGAAGATGGCAGACGCTATGACCGGTTTCGCGAACGCGTCATGTTTCCCATCCGCAACGGGCGTGGCAGCCTGATCGGTTTTGGCGGACGCATCATCGGCAAGGGCGAGCCGAAGTATCTGAATTCCCCCGAGACCCCGCTCTTCAACAAGGGGCAGGAGCTGTATGGCCTCTGGGAAGCGCGGCTGCCCATTCGTCAGGAAGGCCAGGTCATCGTGGTCGAAGGCTACATGGACGTGGTCGGCCTGGCCCAGCTTGGCGTCGGCAACGCCGTGGCCACGTTGGGTACGGCCACGACGCCCGAGCATGTCAAGAAGCTGCTGCGCGCCAGTGATCGCGTGATTTTCAGTTTCGATGGCGATGGGGCGGGGCGTCGCGCAGCCTGGCGTGCCTTGCAGGCCTGTCTGCCCGTGCTGCGTGATGACATCACCATCCGCTTCCTGTTCCTGCCTTCGGAGCATGATCCGGACTCCTACGTTCGCGAGTTTGGCGCGGACGCCTTTCGTGAACAGTTGGGTCAGGCCAGCGCCTTGTCGCGTTTCCTGCTCGACGAGCTGGCATCGCGTCACAACTTGGAGGAGGCCGAGGGCCGCGCAAGCTGCCTGCACGAGGCCAAGCCCTTGTTGGCGGGTATCCCGGAGTGTGGCCTGAAGACCCAGATCGAGCGCGAAATGGCGCGCTTGATCCAGTTGACGCCCGAAGAGCTGGCCCAGTCACTGGCGCAGCATGCGGCGCAACAGCAGGCCCAGGCCGCGGCGCGTCAGGCGGCCGTATCCCAGGGGGTTGCTGCGCCCGCAGCGCCCGCTCCTGCTGGCGGGCAGGAAGGGCCCGTGGATGCTGGCGCACCGGATTGGGCATACGAGTCTTTTTCGGATCATGAGCCGGATATCTATTCTGTCGGCGCGGTGTCAGCAGGCGAGGATGGCGGCTGGCAGGCGGGCGGGCCAGGCGGGCGTGCGCCGCGTGGTGATGGCTGGAAAGGCAAGAGTGACTGGAAGGGCAAGGGAAAGGGCGAATGGAAAGGCAAGGGCAAGGGGCGGGGTAACGAGGTGGGCGGCTATGAAGGCCGCCGTGTCATGCCTTCCTTGGCTCGTCGCCTGCTGTGTCTGTTGCTGGCCCACCCTGAACTGGTTGACACCATGGGTGATCAGCAGCTTGAAGTTATCGACCATGGCCCCAATCTAGGATTGGTAAGGGACTTGATCGTGCTGGCGCAGGCCAGTGGTGCGCGTCATGTCGGTGCGCTCATGGAGGCCGCAGACCCCGATTCGGATCTGTATGTGGTGCTCAAGGGCTTACGCGCGGATATGATGGCCCAGGAGGACCTGCCCGAGCCGCAAACCGAGTGGGACGATGCCCTGCGCCGCATCGAGATTGATGGTCTGCGGGCAGACATGGGCCGCCTGGCGGAAGCCGGGCTGGCAACGGAAGAGGCCCGCAAACGGTATGCCGAACTTCGGCAGCGGCTGCTTGTCTTAACCAGCAGTGGTTTGCGCTGAGATATACGGTACACTTTAGGGTTTTCTTTGATGATGGCCCAAAAGCCTTTGACATGCACCCGGAATAGCCCCGGGATATGGCGTGATCGGCGGGTTCATCCATCATGGAAAGAGCAGGATTGCATCGGGCTGGCCATCAATTGATGGTGCAGCCGGATAGAGATTGAGTGGCCTTGCGCGCCTTGGGGCTTGCGCGGGGTCGGGGCGTAATGGCGGTATGCCTGTCCTTGAATATGCGGCTTCGCCATGGCGAAGCGCTCATCGGGTCAGGCCCGGATCGGCAGGCATCGCTTGCGCCCGAAAGTAAGCAGTATCGATAGTGAGAAGGTGGGTCGTGCAGTTCGCGGCTACCCGGTGGGCGATACCGAAGTTGGATGTTGAGTCCGTATGGCAAGCGAGGAGGGCTGAGGCCCCCGCTTAGCCCCGCCTGTTGCAGGCAACGACAGCATCCCCGGTCATCAGCCGTCGGTGGCAGCGGATGAATCGCGATCCAGGCAAGCTTCCGGGTCCCAGGACCAGACGGAGCCAGCCTGGGGCAAATGCCTGTCCTGCGGCCAACGCGGGCGCGCGCATTCCGCCGATCCATCCGTTTTACCCGCAGTCCGGCCCGTGCCGGCTGGCGGTGCAACCAACCCCGACGGGTTGCGACGACCACGGAAGCGACTATGACCAAACCCACCGGCAAAACCCCCTCTGCAATCGACGCGGCAGAAGCCTTGCCCACTGCGGCCAAGCAGCGCGCTGCCTCCATGGCGGCGGAGAAGGCGCCCGCCAAGACGGCGGTGAAGGTCGCCAAGACCGCTACCAAGACGGCAGCGAAGAAGGCGGCCAAGACGGCCAGCGCAACGGGTGAAAAGACGACCAAGACCCGTGCCAAGAAGGCCGAGGACAAACTGGCCGATCTCGTCGGTGGCGCGCGTGCGCCCAGCGGCCGCCGTCCGGGCCGCCCCGCCAAGAACGCCAACAACGACAGTGATGCCGACGGCTTCGACGATACGATGGACGGCGAAGGCGAAGTGGTGCCCGATTTCAAGCCGCCCAAGCGCGGCGGCAAGCGTGGCAAGAATGATCCCAAGGATCTGATTGCGCGCGGCCCGGTGTCGCCGGAAGAATATGAAGCCCGTCGCAACCGCCTCAAGCAGTTGATCAAGCTCGGCAAGGATCGCGGCTATCTCACCTATGGCGAGATCAACGATCATCTGCCCGACGACCTGGTCGACGCCGAAGCGATCGACGGCATCATCAGCACCTTCAGTGACATGGGCATCGCGGTCTATGACCAGGCGCCTGACGCTGAAACGCTGCTGATGAGCGAAAACGCACCGGTTGCCTCCAACGACGATGACGTCGAGGATGAAGCCGAAGCCGCGCTCACGACTGTGGATTCCGACTTTGGCCGTACCACCGACCCGGTGCGCATGTACATGCGTGAAATGGGTTCGGTCGAGCTGCTGACGCGCGAAGGTGAAATCGAAATCGCCAAGCGCATCGAGGAAGGTCTCAAGCACATGGTGATGGCGATCTCGGCGTGTCCGACCACCATCAACGAAATTCTCGCGCATGCCGCCCGTGTGCGTGAAAGCCAGGCTCAGATCGACGAAGTCGTCGACGGCCTGGTGGACCCGGAAGACGGCGAAGAGTACGCGGGTGCGGGCGTCAGTGCCGATGATGACGAGGACGATGCACCGGCGGGTGGCATGTCCAGCAAGCAGCTCGAAGATCTGCGCGTCAAGGCGTTGGCCAAATTCGACGAAGTGGCGCGTCAGTTCGAGAAGATGCGCCAGTCGTATGAAAAGGGCGGCTATCGCTCCGATATCTATGTCAAGGCTCAGGAAACCATCCAGACCGAGCTGATGGGCATCCGTTTCACGGCCAAGATGGTCGAGAAACTGGCCGATACGCTGCGCAGCCAGGTGGAAGAAATCCGCCAGCTTGAGCGTGCCGTGCTGCATACCTGCGTGGACCGCGCTGGTATGCCGCGCTCGCACTTCATCAAGGTGTTTCCTGGCAATGAAACCAACCTCCAGTGGGTGCTTGACGAGGTTGCCGCTGGCCACCCCTACGGCGATACGCTGGAGCGCCAGATCCCGGCTGTCCAGGAACTGCAGCAGAAGCTGCTGGACCTGCAGGCGCGTGTGGTGTTGCCGCTCAAGGACCTGAAAGAGGTCAACAAGCGCATGGCCACCGGCGAAGCCAAGGCTCGCAAGGCCAAGCGCGAAATGACCGAGGCCAACCTGCGCCTGGTGATCTCGATTGCCAAGAAGTACACCAACCGTGGCCTGCAGTTTCTGGATCTGATCCAGGAGGGCAATATCGGGCTGATGAAGGCAGTCGACAAGTTCGAATATCGTCGCGGCTACAAGTTCTCGACCTACGCGACCTGGTGGATCCGTCAGGCCATCACCCGTTCCATCGCCGACCAGGCGCGCACCATCCGGATTCCGGTTCACATGATCGAAACGATCAACAAGATGAATCGCATCAGCCGTCAGATCCTGCAGGAAACCGGCGCCGAGCCGGATCCCGCGACCCTGGCGCAAAAGATGGACATGCCGGAGGACAAGATCCGCAAGATCCTGAAGATCGCCAAGGAACCGATCTCCATGGAAACGCCGATCGGTGATGATGATGACTCCCACCTGGGCGACTTCATCGAGGACACGTCGACGCTGGCGCCTTCGGATGCCGCCTTGCATGGCTCCATGCGCGATGTCGTCAAAGAAGTGTTAGACTCGCTCACCCCGCGCGAGGCGAAGGTCCTGCGTATGCGTTTCGGTATCGAAATGAGCACCGACCAGACGCTCGAAGAAGTCGGTAAACAGTTTGACGTCACCCGTGAGCGGATCCGTCAAATAGAGGCCAAGGCACTGCGCAAGTTGCGCCACCCCAGCCGCGCCGACAAACTGAAGAGCTTCCTGGAAGGTCAGTAAGTTAACGGGGGCCTCTAGCTCATGCTGGTTAGAGCAGCGGACTCATAATCCGTTGGTGCCGAGTTCGACTCTCGGGGGGCCTACCAAAAAAATCCTGACAATCAGGTGCCTACAGCCGCCAGCAATGGCGGCTGTTTCGTTTCCAACGCCTGTCGAGACTGAACATGATTGTGCCTGCGTGAGCCGCTAGATGTACTTGCGGAGCTGGTGTGAAACCGACCACGGGTCAGGTTCTCGAGCGCAATCGCTAAGGATGGGCGCGCGCGGGTGGGCGTTTTCCGGCTGCCATGCAGCTTGTGTCGATATCTGTGCCCTGTGCAACCTGGCTGTGCGGTTGGTGTTTTTCATCTAGGAATAATTAATAAAATACGCAACATGAAAAGTGTCCTTATTTCGCTGATTGCGATCTTCGTCGTCTTCGGGTCGGTATTTATCTATAGTTTTGACCGCTGCGGTTGGGGCATGTTTGCGTATCAAAACCCATTTATTGCTGCGTTAACCGGGGAATGCGCACAGCAACAGCGACTGAACCATTCCGGCGCAGAGTAGCTGCGGTGATCATCGGGCTGGCGTGGCCGGGCGGCTTCAGGTGACGCTCAACCGAGCAGATGGAGGCGGTCAACGGCCATCCACGCCTGTCCGGCGTGCGCGTGGTTGCCTGCCCCGGAGTTTGTATTCCCCCTACTGTGTGGAGATTGAATGTTGAAACGACTGTTCAGCATCATCGTGGCCTTGAGCTTTGTGCTTCCCTTCGGGGCCGCAGCGGCCAGCTTGTCGATGACCGAAGCTTATAAGGGAAAGGTTCAACTGCCTGAATTCAACGGTCGGGATCGCGCGTACGCGAACTACCGCAGCCGGATCATTGCTGGCATCAAGGCTGGCCCCAACTTCGCGGGGCATTATGCTTTCGTGGAAATAGGCTGCGGGACTTCCTGCCGGTTTGCTTTTGTCGCGGATGTGGCGACCGGGCAGGTGTTCAGTTTCCCCTTTGGTGGCGAGAACTACTACATGCTCCAGTTGCAATACAGTGTGAGGAGCCCAGTTGTCCAGGCGCGCTGGGTCGAGGGGGATGCGTGTTGGCAGGACCGTATCGAGTGGGATGGAAAAGCTTTCCACTCGCGTGAGGCACGGGCTATCGGGCCTCGATCGCTGTGCGAGTGAGGCCCGATAGCGTGGTTCAGGATGAAGCCGGACCGACACGGCGCGTGCTGCGGCGTGGATAGCGTCCCGGCCGGGCATGGGGAGCGTCCTGCGTATTGTCCTGGCCAAAGGCGGCCCGGTTGGCCAGTTGTTCTATGACGCCAGGGAGTTTGTCGCGGGCCAGGACGGATGCGCCGGCCTGGCGCAGCCATGCCACCCCATATGCCTCATCCTGGGGCGGCGCGGGACGATTTGCGATCCGTGCCGCTGATGGGCAGTACTGCTCGACCCGCACAGGCAGGCCATAGTCGTGGCCTTGCATGTGGACCATCAGATCGCCGGCAGCACCGGGATGCTCAAGCTCACCGGCCAGTAGGGTCACAAAGCCTGGGCTATCGAGACGATGGGCATAAACGCTGGCCAGGTAGCCCAGCGCCAATTGCTCGCAGCTCGGCAACGCCTGCAGATGATAGCCACTGGAAGCGGAGCCGCTCGGGCCGGTCTGGACAAGAAAGGCGTCGGCATGGACAGGGCAGACAGTTGACAGGGCTAGGAAGCCAAGCGCGATGGCGTTGCGAGTAAACACGGTGTTCTCCTGGCAGAGGGCAGCGCTGGGAAGCGCAGTGTTTACCCAAGCAATTTCTGTGCCAGCAAAGAGGGCAGGTCACGACTGCCCTGGATGGCTCGGCGATGGCAGAACGTGGGGGCAGTCTTCCCGCCGTGGCGCCGTCGAGAGCAGCCGGTGGGCTTCCTCGCTCAAAGGCTTCGACCTGCCGCCGGTCTTGCTGTCCGGCCCGATCACCCGCCGGTTCTCCAGATCGACCCAATCCCATTGCGGGCCGACGATTTCGGAGCGGCGGCCGGCGAACTGCAAGCGGATCGTCTGGGGAATGGCGTCGTTCTCCAGCCTCTCTGCCTCCAACTTGTCGAGCTGGCGGAAGATCCGCCCCATGTCCTTGTTGCTGATGAGATGGGCGGCCTTGCCGTTGGGATACATCGGGACAGGGCGGCAAGGGTTCGTGCCGCCGGAACGGTAGCCCCACACTTCGGCCAGCTTGAACATCCGGCGCATGACGCCGAACGTGCGGTTCGCGTCGGCGCCTTGTCCGGGAGCTCTAGCGTGACCGGGCCTGCATCGAGATCGAATAGCGCTTCGAAATAAAGCGTGCCGCGGTTCATCCGAATCACATTCTGGGCGTCGATCGCAACCGGCTGGTGGCTATGCACAAACTTTCCGAAGGCGCCGTCCTGCACGGTTTTCTTCATGTGCAGATCGGACGCGGCACGGGCGAAATTGTCGACCCCTGCGGAAAGAGGGGTATGCACCGGGGCGTGCGCAGCCGTGGCCCCGAGTGGGGACACCGCCAGGATGGGCGGTACACAAAGCGGACAAATAAGACATAGAAGACTCCAAATCCAAAGAGCCCCTGAGACGTAGGCGTCCCTGGCGCCCTGCGTCAGGGAGGTGTGGCTGTCGATACGTGCAGGAGCAAGCCATCGCTATTGCAGAGCGACTCTAGGGAGCTATCTGCTTTGGGGCTTGCCATCTGGCGCCAATGGCTACGGGCTGGCTTCCGAAGCTTGCGGCTGGTGCGGCCAGACGCGGCGGCAAGATGCGGCGGCGCGCATCGTCATCTGCCCGAGGGGGGGATCAGCCGATCTTCTGGCGGCCCAGTAGTGCGAGTAGCAGCCTGCGTCCCAGCGCAAGGAGCGGATACAGCCGCTGGGCGATGGCGGGGCGTCCCAGCCAGCCCAGGAGGGCCCCGGCAAAACCGGGGCGTTGGCGGTTCAGCTGGTTGATTGCGGCGAAGGCTTGCGCTCCGCTCAGTCGCAAAGCCCCCAGTTGCAGCACCATGCTGTCGTTGATTTCCATCCCTTCGGCACGCAGGGCGGCGACCAGTTGCGGCGCTTCGCGCGCATTGATGAGAAGCAGGTCGGGCCGGATGCGGCGCAGCGCTGTCCAGGCGATGTAGCGCACGCAGATCGGGCAGTCGCCGTCATAGAGCAGGTAGCTATCCGGCAGCGGTGGCGGGGAGTCGGGCGTGAGGGCGGGGGCTGGGCGTCGGGGCATTGGGGCCGGAGCTGCGGCAGACTGGGCTCTGGG
>JAEWJD010000424.1 GCA_023386765.1 Pseudomonadota bacterium
CTGCACATGATCGCCCGCATCGCACCGCTTTTCGCCCGCGCCGCCGACAGCGACCTGTGGCACAGTTTCAAGCACTCGCCATCGGCCATCGTTTCGGCCGCCGTCACGCTGCTGATCGTGCTGGGCGCGGTATGCGCGCCCCTGGTCGCGCCCCACAATCCCTTCGATCTGGCGTCACTGAACATCATGGACGCCAATACGCCGCCGGCCTGGATGGAGGAAGGGGCGCCCGGCTTCCTGCTGGGCACCGACGACCAGGGGCGCGACATCCTGTCCGCCGTGCTCTACGGCGCACGCGTCTCGCTGCTGGTCGGCGTGGCCTCGGTGCTGTTCTCGATGGTGCTGGGCGTCTCGCTCGGCCTGATCAGCGGCTACGTCGGTGGCCGCGTGGACAGCATCATCATGCGTATCGCCGACATCCAGCTGTCGTTCCCGACCATCCTGGTGGCGCTGCTGATCGACGGCGTGGCGCGTGGCTTGCTGCCGCGCGACCTGCACGACCAGCTCGCGGTCTATGTGCTGATCTTCGCCATCGGCATCTCCGGCTGGGTGCAGTACGCCCGCACGGTGCGCGGCTCCACGCTGGTCGAACGCAACAAGGAATACGTGCAGGCAGCCCGTCTGATCGGCATCGGCCCCTTCGCCATCCTGCGCCGCCACATCCTACCCAACGTGATGGGCCCGGTGCTGGTGATCGCACCATCCATCTGGCCGTAGCCATCATCACCGAAGCCACGCTGTCGTTCCTGGGCGTGGGCGTGCCGCCCACCGCACCGTCCCTGGGCACCCTCATCCGCATCGGCAACAGCTACCTGTTCTCGGGCATGTGGTGGATCTCGGTCTTCCCGGGCGTGGCCCTGGTGGCCCTGGTGCTGTCCGTCAATCTGCTGGGGGACTGGTTGCGCGATGCGCTCAATCCCCGGCTGCGCTGAGGTTGCTGCATGGCCTTGCTGAACATCGACAACATCCGCATTGAATTCCCCAGCCGGCGGGGCACCCTGGTCGCCATCGACGACGTCTCGTTGCATGTGGAGAAAGGGGAAATCCTCGGCGTAGTGGGAGAGTCCGGCGCCGGAAAATCCACCATCGGCAATGCCGTGATCGGCCTGCTCCAGGCACCGGGACGCCTGGCCGGCGGCCAGGTGCGCCTGCAGGGCAAACGCATCGACGACCTGCCGCCGGCACAGCAGCGAAAACTGCGCGGCAAGCGTATCGGCATGATCTTCCAGGATCCGCTGACCTCGCTCGACCCCTTGCAGACCGTGGAAAGCCAGCTGGTCGAGACCATGCAGGTGCACATGGGCGTGTCGGCCGCCGAAGGCCGGCGGCGCGCCATCGCGCTGCTGGATCAGGTAGGCATCGACCAGCCCGAGCTGCGGGTCAGCCAGTACCCGCACCAGTTCTCCGGCGGCATGCGCCAGCGGGTGGTGATCGCCCTGGCCCTGTGTTGCGAGCCCGAAGTGTTGATCGCAGACGAGCCCACCACGGCCCTGGACGTCTCCATCCAGGCCCAGATCCTGGATCTGCTGCGCAAGCTGTGCAAAGAGCGCCAGGTCGGCATGATCCTGATCACCCATGACATGGGCGTGATCGCCGAGATCACCGACCGCGTCGCGGTGCTGTATCGCGGCAAGCTGATGGAAGAGGGCACCACCGCCAAGATCCTCGGCGATCCCGACCATCCCTACACCCGCAGCCTGATCTCGGCCGTGCCGCGTCCGGACATCAAGCTGCAACGCTTTCCGCTGGTGACGTATATCGAGGATGTGCGCCAACCCACCCAGTCCATGGACCTGGCCACCCACTGGCTGGGACAGCGGCGCGACTTCGGCGCAGCCAGCCACGAAGACCTGGTGCAGGTGCGTGACCTGGGCATGCGCTTCATGCTCAAGCCCGCGCTGCTCAAGCGCCATCAACGCATGCTGGATGCCGTGAAAGGCGTCAATCTCGGCATCCGCGAAGGCGAGGTATTCGGCCTGGTGGGCGAATCCGGCTCCGGCAAGTCGACCGTGGCACGGCTGATCTCCAACCTCTACGAACCGACCTCGGGTTCGGTCTGGTTCGACGGCACCGAGCTGACCGCGCTCAAGAACGAGAAGGCACGCAACCCCTTCCGGCGCCAGATCCAGATGGTGTTCCAGGATCCCTATTCATCGCTCAACCCGCGCATGCGGGTGCTGGATATCGTGGCCGAACCGATCCGCTTTCACCGGCTGGCCGACAGCGACGCGCAAGCGACCCGCATCGTCACCGACCTGCTGGACGTCGTGGGGCTGGGCCCGCAGGCCGCGCAGCGCTTCCCCCACGAATTCTCCGGCGGACAGCGCCAGCGTATCTGCATCGCGCGCGCCCTGGCCACAAGGCCGCGCTTTCTGATCTGCGATGAGCCGACCTCGGCGCTGGACGTCTCCATCCAGGCCCAGATCCTCAATCTGCTCAAGGACCTGCAGGAACAGCTCAAGCTGACCATGCTGTTCATCAGCCATGACCTGCCGGTGATCCGCCAGATGTGCGACCGAGTCGGCGTCATGCGGCACGGTCAGTTGCTGGAGGTGGCCGAAACCGAAACCCTGTTCACCCAGCCCCAGCACGACTACAGCCGTCACCTGCTGAGCCTGATGCCCCAGTTGCAGGGGATGTCGCGCGCCGGCCTGGACGAACTCACCGCGGTGGCCTGACGCCCCCGTTGGTAGGCGTCCCGGGCCGGCTACCAGCGGCCCGAGGCGCCGCCTCCGCCGCTGCGACCACCGCCGCCGCTGAATCCGCCGCCGCCGCTGCTGCGCCCGCCACCGAATCCCCCGCCAAAGCCGCCGCCGCCGCGTCCACCGCCACCGCCACCGCGGTTGCGCAGGGCACGTTTCAGGCCGGTCAGGCCCAGTATCCAGCTCAAGGCCGCCACGCCCACCCCGGCACCCAGGCCCACCAGCAGGCTGCCGCTCACGAAGCCGCCTACCACGCCAGCGAACAGGCCGCCGACCAGTGGCGGTGCCGCTACCAGCACCACCAGCAGGAAC
>JAEWJD010000428.1 GCA_023386765.1 Pseudomonadota bacterium
GTGTAGATGAACACCGACAGCAATCCGGGAAGCAGGATGGGCCCGACGATACGCAACAGGATGCGCCACCCCGACACGCCTGCCAGCGCCGCGGGGAACTCCAGCTTGTAATCCATGTTGCGGATGATCCCCGACAGCATGACGTAGATGGTCGGGGTCAACAGGAAACTGCTTACCACCACCATCATGCCCAGGCTGTAGATATTGATCGGGCCGGAGGTCATCTCCAGGTCGAACCAGGTGCGCAGCAGGTGGTTGATATAGCCATTGCTGGGGTTGAGCAGCAGAATCCAGCCAAAGCCCTGGATCAGCGAGGGCAGCGACAAGGTAAGGATCATCAGCACCCGAACCGTCACCTTGTAGCGGAAATCGGTTCGCTCGGTGATCCAGGCCCATAACGTGGCGCACACCGTCGCGATGGCGATGGTGCCGCCCACATAGACCACCGTGTTGGAGATCAGCTGCCCCATCCCCGGCTGGGAGACGAGGTTGGAGAAATTCTCCAGCGAGAACCCCCCGGGATCGAGCCACAGCTTTCCCTGCGGCCGGAAAGCCGTCAGCAGCAGCACCACGACGGGAAGAACGGTCAGCGACAACACCAGGAAGCTGACCAGGCCGAAAATCGCGACCATTGCCTACTCCTTGATGTAGTGGATCTTTTCGGGCGGGTAACGCAGCCTCACGCCTGCCGCAGCGCGATCGACCGCTCGCGCATTGACGTAGACCGAAACTGCCGTCGCCGGATCCGCCGTACCGCACACGAGTTCCATGCGCTCGCCCAAAAAGACGCTGTGGCGTAGAGGCAGCTCGTAGCAATTGGCCCGGCCATCGGCCGCGGCCGCTTCCAGTTGAAAGTCTTCCTGGCGCAACACCAGGGTGACCTTGTCACCCGGCTTGAGCACGTCGGCCCGCTGGGAAAAGGTGATCGGCCCCAGCGCACTGTGGGCCAGTACCTCACCGCCCTGACACTGGGTCACGCTCGCCTCGATCAGATTGGGCGCGCCCATGAAGCGGGCTACGAAGCGTGTTCCCGGTTCGTAGTAGATCTGCTGCGGCGTACCGATCTGCTCGATCAGGCCTTCATTCATGACGATGATCATGTCCGACATGGCCAAGGCCTCTTTCTGATCGTGCGTCACATACACCGTCGTGATGCCGGCCTGGCTCACCACATCGCGGATCTGCTTCTGCATGGCATCGCGCAGGTTGGCATCCAGATTGGATAAAGGCTCATCAAGCAGAATCAGGCTGGGGCTTTGCGCAATGGCCCGCGCCAGCGCCACCCGCTGCTGCTGGCCGCCGCTGAGCAACGGCGCCGGCCGGTCCGCCAGATGTGCCAGATGCACTTTCTCCAGCGCCTCATCGGCGGCCTGCAGCAAGTCGGCCCGCCGGCCGGCCCGCAGCCGGCCGTTGAGCAGCGGGAAGGTGACGTTCTCGCGCACGGTCATGTGGGGCCAGATCGCATAGCTCTGGAACACCATGGAGATATTGCGTTTGGCCGCCGGCACGATGCTGCGGCTGGCGCCGTCGTAGACGGTATGTCCGTTGATGTCGATCCTGCCGCTGGACGGCGTGTCCAGTCCGGCCAGCAGGTTCAACAGGGTTGACTTGCCGCAGCCGCTGGGGCCCAGCAACGTGACAAAGGCGCCGGTGGGCGCCTCGAACGAAACGCCCCGCAAGGCCTGACTCTTTTCGCCGCGGCGCGTATACCCCTTGGTGAGGTCGGTGACATGAAGACCCATGAGCGCCGCCTCAGATCTCGACCTGCCGGCCGCTGGCGCTGGACGCCAGCACCGCCAGGCACACTTGCAGGGTGTCCTTGCCCCAACGGGCATCGCGCAGCACCGGCGACTTGCCGGTGATGGCGTCGTGCAATTCATCGATGGTGTCGCCCTGGCTGTAGGCTCCCCGGCCCTGCAACGCCGGCACTTCCTTCACCCCGTCATCGCCATAGATCAACACGCCTTCGGCAGAGGCCCGCAGATCGGCATGTTCGCAGGTCACCAGCATGACGCCGAAGTGCGGCTGCTTGCGATCCGTATTGCCCGACTCCATGGCCTTGGAGATCGGCCCTCCGAAGCCATAGCGCGCCCGGCGCAGCTCCGCCTCCTCCCCTTCGAGCTGGCTCAGCACCTTGCGCTCGCCACCATGATTGGGGTTCTTGGGACGCCCGCCCTCGGCCAGCCAGAAGTGCATTTCATCGCTGTCGAAGTGGTCATAGCCGCTGTACACCATCACGGCGCAGGCACCGTCCTCCAGGGTCAGCAGCGCGGCGCAGTTACCCTCGGTGGGGCGGTTCGGGTCCAGCCGTCCCGTCATGGCGCGCACCGCCACGATACGCTGCCCGGTGATGGTGCGAATGCTGTCGATCTGGTGCGGCAGCTGGTTGTACACAATGCCGCCGCCCTTGCTGGTGTCGAGCTCCTCCGGACGCCGGGGGCGATACAGAAAGTCGGTGTAGTTGAAACAGTTGAGCATCGACACCCGCCCGACGCTGCCCTCCCTGACGATTTCGCGCAGCGTGCGCACCACCGGATCATGGCTGCGCGAGGTGCCCACCACCAGATGCACGCCGGCCTGCTCCACGGCCGCGATCATGCGATCGGCTTCGGCCTCGCTCAAAGTCAGCGGTTTCTCCACGATGATGTGCAGACCGCGCTCGCTGGCCTGGACCACATGCTCGCAATGGAACTGATGCGGCGAGGCGACGTAGACGGCGTCCAGCGAGGCCTGCTCCTTCATTTCCTGCAGTGTGGCGAACACCGGCACGCCATACTCCTGCCCGAAACGGGCGCGCACCTCCGGGTTGGGGTCGCAGGCCGCCGCCACCTGGGCATCCGGATGGTTGCGCATCACGGGGGCCATCAGGACCGAGCCGGCGAATCCCAGCCCGCAAATACCAAATCTGATTTTCATTTTTTTGTCTCCTCGCTGCCCGCTCTCGGCCTAGACGTGGCCGTATTGTTCGAGGGCCTGGGCCAGCGTCAGCCCCTTGGCCAGTTCCACCCGGATCTGACGTTCGATCTGGGTCAGCTTCTCGGCCT
Source organism: Pseudomonadota bacterium (assembly GCA_023386765.1). Taxonomy (GTDB): domain Bacteria; phylum Pseudomonadota; class Gammaproteobacteria; order Burkholderiales; family Burkholderiaceae_B; genus Bordetella. Next base: position 3,045 of record JAEWJD010000428.1, read on the forward strand.
CGGCCAGCACCTGCTCGACCACCTCGACCGGGATCACGATGGCCCCGTCCTCGTCGGCCAGGATGAAATCCCCCGGGCGGACCTTCACATAGGTGGTCGTGGCGCCACGCAGATACACCGGCACCTGGCTGTCGGTCACTTTCCAGCGCGCAATCGACTGCACCGGCGTGCGATAGCGCGCGTAGACCGGGAAGCCATGCTCACCGATCCAGCGCACGTCACGGATACCGCCGTCGACCAAGGCACCGACGCAACCCCGCTCCTTCATGCCCAGTGCAATCAGCTCGCCGAAATAGCAGATCCCTTCGCCATCACCGCTCCAGACGCTGATCTCTCCTTCGGAGACGCCATTGCAGGCCTGCATCTTGCCCGCATCGCCGCCCAACGGATAAGGCGTCATCTGGCCACGGATGGTGTAGGCCCAGCCGGCCAGACGGCCGCCATCGGCCGGGAACGGCGCGAACGCCTGCGACAGGCCGCAATCGGGATAACCCAGGGTATCGAGCACATCGGCCACATTGGCCGTATCGATTGCGCTGAAGCGTTGGCGAATATCGTCGCGTTGTTCTTTGCTTAACATTCTTTTGCTCCTCTCTAGGGTGGCAGTCTTGCTGCCGTTCAGATACTTGGAATCAGGCCACCGTCCACGCGCACGATCGAGCCGGTGATGTACGAGGCAGGCTCGCCGGCCAGAAAGGCCACCGTGTCGCCGTACTCCTGAGGCCGGCCGTAGCGCCCCGCCGGAATCGTCCCCGCACTAGCGTTGACCACTTCAGCCACGGCCCGTCCTTCGCGCTCGGCCCTGGCCTGGTCCAGTTGCTCGATGCGGCGCGTGGCAATGCGTCCGGGCAGCACCACGTTGACGGTCACACCATCGCCGGCGACCTCGCGCGACAGGGTCTTTGACCAACCGAGCAGGGCAGCCCGCAAGGTGTTCGAAATGCCCAGATTGGGAATCGGCGCCACCACCCCCGAAGACGTACTGGTGATCACCCGCCCCCAGCCGGCCGCCCGCATGCCAGGCAGCACCAGGTCGGTCAGGCCGATCACGCTGCTGACCATCGACTGGAAGTACTGCATCCAGGCTTGCGCGCTCACGCCCTGCGCCAGCGTCGGCGGAGGGCCTCCCGTGTTGTTGACCAGGATCTGCACCGCGCCCCAGTGCGCCTGGATGTGCGCGACACGCGCCGATGCCGCATCCAGGTCTGCCAGATCCCATTGCAGCGCATGGGCGTCGCCACCCGCCTTCCTGATGGCGCCCGCCACCTGCTCGGCGGCCGCCTCGTTGACATCGGCCACCACCACCCGCGCCCCTTCGCGCGCCAGGCTGGCGGCGATCGCCCCGCCCAGCCCGCCGCCGCCGCCCGTCACCAGGGCCAGCTTGCCGTCGATTCCAAGATCCATCTCCGTTCTCCTCAGGTGCCCACGCGCACCGGCGCGGACATCTTGCGCAGCATCGCGATCACGCTCTGCGCCGTGATGCGGCCGGTCTTCGGGTTCTCGGAGGGAATGTTCTCGATCGTCATGTGCAGCAAGGCGGAATCCGATACCACTTCGATCGAGTGCGTATTGCGCACCACGCCCGGATCGGCCCAGACTTCCAGCGACGTTTCATCCGGCCCCAGGCCAGCCAGCGACAACGCCACCGCCACGTTCAGATTGGCAGGAAAGCCGCGTGCTGCCGCGCGCGCCGAGCCCGAATACAACAGCAGCGGCTCGGTCAGGCCTTCGATATCCAGGTTCTTCTCGGCCAGGATGGGCGCCCCCTTGAAACCGATCGGCGGCTTGCGCGACACCATCTTCACGGACTCGATCTTGCCTTCGGCCGCCGCCGTCACCGCGTCCAGCCCCAGCAACGCCCCGGAAGGCACCAGAATCTGGCCTTGGCTTTGCTCGGCCTGCTGCAGCAGTTGCGGGGCTTCGAGCAAGGCCCCGACGGAAAGCACGATGACCTTCTTGCCGGCCTCCAGCGCCGGGCCCACGATCTCGGGCAACACGGCAGCCGGCGCACACTCGATCACGATATCGGCATGCCGGGCGAGTTCGGCCAGCGGGACATGCGGCACGGGGTGCTGCAGGGAGGCAATGAAATCGGCTGTCTTGCCGGCGTCACGCCCGCCCACAGCGCTCAACCGGCAGCCCTTCACATCACCGCGATCCAGGCGTTGCGCCAGTACTTTTCCTATGGCGCCAAGCCCTGCAATGGCAACATCCAATTCGGGTCTACTACTCATTGCTTTCCTTTTCGTCGCATATAAAATGAGCAAAACGCTACGAGAAGGAATGTATGCGGCGCTAATTTGGGCGACAAACGATTTGTTGGCGACCCAAGCATGAGAACAAGTAATACATGCGCAGAAGTCCAAAGACTCGCGAGCGCAGGAGGAGACCCCGCAATGCACAAGCCTTTGCCATCCCTGATCGCCCTGCGTTTCTTCGAGGCTGCCGGGAGGCTTCAGAGTTTCTCCAATGCCGCCCTGGAACTGCATGTCACGCAGGGTGCCGTCAGCCGCCAGATCCGCGCATTGGAAGAAGAGCTCAATGCCAAGCTGTTCAACCGCCTGACCCGCAAGGTCGAGCTCACCGATGCCGGCCGCAACTATCTGGCCGATGTCGACGCGGCCTTCGCCCGCCTGCGGGCCGGCACCGAACGGCTCAAGGCGCAACAAGAGCACACCACGCTGCGCATCAGCGTGCTGCCGTCGATCGGTTCGTCATGGTTGATGCCCCGCCTGGGTTCGTTCACGCGCGAATACCCCTATATCGAAATCCGCATCAGCAGCTCGATAGAGCCTGCCAATTTGCAGGGTGGCGAAGCCGACATCGCGATCCGCGTCGGCGCCAAGCCCGGCCAGCGCTATGACACCAACCTGCCGCAGATCGACCTCGTCATGACCGAGGATTGGCGTGACGTCCTGGCCGAAGAACTGATCGAGGATGTCCTGGTGCCGGTCTATTCACCCAACATCCTGGAAACCGACGCCCGCCTGGACGACGAGGCGCTCTTTCACACGCTGCCGCTGATCCACACAACCAGCCGCAGCGACGCCTGGAACGGCTGGATGAAGGCGTTCGATCTGCATGAGATGCCGGCCACGCCGCGCATCGAATACGGTCACTTCTTCATGTCGCTGGATGCTGCGCGCCAGGGCCTGGGCGTGGCCCTGATTCCCGAAGTGATCTATCGCAGCTCCAATACGCAGGGCCTGCATTGCGCCACGCGCTTCCGCACCCGCAGCGCGGGCGAGTACTACATGCTCAGCCTGAGCCGGCGCGCCGAAAGCCACCACATCTCGGTGTTTCGTGATTGGGTCCGTAAACAGTTCGAGGCGTTTCGTTCGCCCATGCCTGCGCCCTCGCCCGCGCAACCGGCCTGGCCGGGACATCGCAGCAACTGACACGACAGTCTGGCAGGCCGGCTCACTTCCGGCGAGACACGCGACCGCGCTGCCGGTGCTGCGGGTGCTGCGGGCGTGATGCCACTCAGGTGTTCACCCGGGCGGCATCACCGCCGCAGACGACTCAGTTCACCGTCACGCCGGCATCGCGCACCACACCGCGCCACAGGTCGATTTCCTTGACGATCTGTTCGCGGAAATCGTCGGGGGTGCCCGGTGCCGCCTGCTCGCCGGTGGCCTGCAGGCGGTTGCTCATGTCGGGCTGCACCACGGCGGCATTGATCGCCTTGTTGAGCTTGGCCTGGATGGCCGGGTCCACACCTTTGGGCGCGATGATGCCGTACCACACGGTCACGTCGTAGGGCACGCCCGCCTCGCGCACGGTCGGAATGTCCTGCGCGGATGCCACTCGTTGCGGCAGCGTGACGGCCAGCACGTTCAGGCGCTTGTCGTCCCGGTACGGCAGCGTCGAACCCGCCGTCGTCAGCATGGCATCGACCTGCCCGGACACGGTGTCGGTCAGGGCAGGCGCCGATCCTTTGTAGGGTACGTGGGTCATCGAGATGCCGGCCTCTTTCAGGAACGCCTCCATGGCCAGATGGGAGATCCCCCCGGTCCCCGACGAGGCATAGGTCAGCCCACCGGGTTTCTGCTTGGCCAGCGCCACCAGACCCTGCAAGTCCTTGACCGGCACCTTCGGGTTCACCGATACGAAGAACGGCGCGCTGGCGACCATGCCGATGGGCGTCATGTCGCCCACCGGATCGAAGGGCAGCGTATAGAGGCTGGGATTGACCGAATAGCTGTTGGAAATCAGGGTCAGCGTGTAGCCGTCCGGGTCGGCACGCAGGCCTTGCTCCACGCCGAGCTTGCCGCCCGCGCCAGGCCGGTTCTCGACCACCACCGGCTGTTTCAGGTTCTCGGACAGCAACTGACCGAGCAGCCGTGCGATGCCGTCATTGCCGCCGCCCGCCGCGAAGGGCACGATCAGTTTGATCGGTTTGGAGGGATAGTCCTGCGCTTGCGCAGCCGACAGGGAGCCGGCGGCGCAGGCCAGGCCCAGCGCGGCAAACAGCAGTTTCCTGCCCTGCGCGCGCAGGGCGGCGCGGATGCTCGATGGCGTGTTCATGCTTGTCTCTTCCTTGGGATTATCTGGACGCTATGCTGTCCGCCCGATGCGGGCGGCGTTGCGCAGTATGCACCAGCCTGTGGCCGGGAAACCAGAGAAAAAACACGCGCTGCGACTAGCGGAGATCGGCCTGCGGCACCGTGGCCGCACGGCCCGGCCATCCTCCGATCACGGCCAGCATGATGGCCACCAGCGCATAGGGGGCCCCGGGGTCGAGGGCATACACCAGCGTGCCGGCCAGCGGCCCCAGGATCATGCCCAGCCCCTGCGCTGCGGCCACCGTCCCGGCGGTGGCACCCTGTTCGTCAGCCTGGACGGCGTTGGCCGCCAACGCCGTGACCGCGGGGAACACCCAGCCCATGCCAGCGGCCGCCACAAAGTAGCCCAGCCACAAGGCCCATTGGCCGCTGGCGAACAGAATGGAACCAAAGCCCAGCGCCGACAACAGGCAACCGGCACGGATCAGGCTGGCAGGCGGCCAGCCCAGACGCCGCACCAGCAATTGGGCCAGGATCAGGGCCACGCCCACCACGGTCAGGGCAATACCGGCAACACGCGCCGCCGCCGGCGCGTCCAGCTGCAAGCGGTCCAGGGCGAAGAACCCCACCACGACTTGCGCTACCATGACGCTGAACATGGCCACGAAAGCCACCCGCAAGGCAGGCCGCAGCCGCGGATCCCCGATCTTCAACATGGCCGGTCTTGCACGCCCCTGCGGTGCCACGCGCGGCAACCAGCGCCACAGCACCAGCAGCGCCACCAGCGGCAATGCGGCCGTGATGAACAAGGGCAGCTCAAGACGGTACGCCGCCAACAGCCCGACCAGGCCCGGCCCGGCCACCATGCCCAAGCCGCTGGCAGCCCCCAGCATGGCCAAGGCACCGGCCCGCTGCTGTGGCGGCACATGATCCGCGATCAGGGCCGCGCCGGTGGCCGGCACGGCGGCATAGAAGCCGCCCGCGATCCCGCGCAGCACCACCATCCCCGTAAATGCCAGCCAGACCGGTGGCGCCTGGCGCAGCGCCACCGCGATGAACACGCACAGCGCTGCATACGACAGCACGAACCCGCCCAGCCCCTGCAACATGACACGGCGCCGTCCGAAGTGGTCGCTGGCCGCGCCCCAGCGGCGCGCCAGCAACACCCAGGCAACGCCGCCCACGGTCACGGCCATCCCCGCCTGCCAGGCCGCCAGGCCCAGGACGCGCGCAATCGGGCCGACCAGGGCAACGAACGACATCATCGCCAGGGTGCAGACGAAGGTCTCGAACATCAATGGTTTGAGATTCAGGCCTTCGGCCACGGGCAGGGGGGTCCCGGCCGGAGCGGCGGTCGGAGAAGACACAGTCATGGGCATCCTTACGGCGTGCGTTTCAAGGCGGCTGACAGCCTTGCCGCCAATACCGAATGAACGATAATAACTCTCATTTACTAAATGGAACAGCAACCTTTACCTCGTCGTCCCGGGGTCTGCGCCCCGGACTGTCCACCTTTCCCTCATCCCGACCCATGCCTGCTGCGTTGACCGGGTCCCACATGCCCGCCCCTGCCTTTGTCGTCATTTCCGGCTGTTCCGGCGGCGGCAAATCCACCCTGCTGGCCGAGCTTCAGCGCCGTGGCCACCACGTCATCGAAGAACCCGGACGACGCGTGGTCCGAGAGCAGATGGCCTGCGACGGGCAGGCGCTTCCCTGGCGGGACATGCGCGCTTTCCTGGAGCGCGTCATCGCGCTCGCGCAGGCCGATCACGCCCGGGCGCGACAACAGGACGGATCATGGGTTTTCTTCGACCGCAGCCTGGTAGACGCTGCCGCGGCGCTGCAGGCACTGACCGGCGAAGCATGGCTGCCATGCCTGGGCCGTTCGCATCGCTACCATCCCCTGGTCTTCCTGACACCGCCCTGGCCGGAGATCTATGTGCAGGATGCCGAGCGCCGCCATGACCGCCAGGCCGCCGTCGCCGAGTACGACCGCTTGCTGCGCTGCTATCCCGCCCTCGGCTACCGGACCTGCGTGCTGGACCGTTGCAGCGTCGCCCAGCGGGCCGACTTCGTGCTCGACACCCTGGCGGGCGGCCCGATGCCCCCGCGTGCCCCGGCCGGGCTACCCTATGGCCCATGAATCGCACCATCCCTTCCGGCATCGCCACCCAGGTCGCCCAGGCCCAGGCCGTCCTGCAGCACCATCTGGGTGAGTCCCTTGCGGCGTTATATCTGTACGGATCGGCCGTCGATGGCGGCCTGTATCCCTACAGCGACATTGATCTGCTGGCCATCACCGATACCCCGCCAGATGCCGCCCTGCGCCAGGCACTGATGACGGCACTGCTGTCCGTCTCCGCAGCGCCCGGCAAATCGGCCTCTCGGCGGGCCCTGGAGGTCACGGTGCTGGCGCAGGAACACATCGTGCCCTGGCGTCATCCGGCGCGCCGCGAAGCCCAATTCGGAGAGTGGTTGCGCGAGGAATTGCAGGCCGGCATCGTCCAGGCGCCCACGGACGACCCCGACCTGGCCATCCTGCTCACCCAGGCCAGAAACCAGAGCCTGACGATCCTGGGCAGGGACGCCGCCACCCTGCTGGCCCCGGTGCCGCCGGCCGATCTGGTCACTGCCCTGCAACAGACCGTGGCGCAATGGCAGGAAGCGGCTGACTGGGCCGGCGATGAAAGAAACATCATCCTCGCGCTCGCCCGCATCTGGTACACCGCGACCCGGGGCGGGATTGCCTCGAAGGTGGCGGCCGCCGACTGGCTGCTGACTCGGATCGACGCCCCCTACCGGGCCGTGCTGACGCAGGCCCGGGCGGGATACCTGGGGCTGGCGCCCGATGATCTCGTCAGCCGACAGGATGCGGTGGCGGATTTCATCGACCATGCCCGGCAGCGCATCCAGGCCCTGTGCGCCACGGCCGCCTGAGCCGCGCACGCCAGGGGCTCAGAAACGCCAGTTCACCGACAGATCCGCGCCCACGTCACGCTGCCCGACGCTGAAGACGCGGGTGTTCACGCTGGCACGCACTGCCACGTTGTCCTGCGGATGAAAGCTCATGCCGGCCTTCACGCTCATGGCATCCCGATCGCCGATGGCCTGACGTTGATCGAAGGCGATCTGGGGCGAGGCACGCAGGCGCGCGCGCTGCGTGGCGTCGCGGCCCAGCCATTCGTGGTCCCAGGTGACCGACAGGTAGGCCTGCAGCTGCTGCTCGGCACGCAAGGCCCAGCGCGCCTGGGCCATGACGCCCAGGCGGCTCTGCAGGCTGTCTGCGCTCAGGGACGACAACGCGAGGTTGCTGGACAGCGCGCCCGACTCTTTGACAGCGGGCCGGCGGGCATGGACGTAGTCCAGCCCGGCCACCGGACCGAGGGAGACGCTCGGCGCAACGGGCAGCAGATAGGCGCCCATCAGGCCCGCGTTGATGCTGCTGCCGCGCCAGTGGCTGTCCGGCTCGCCCTGATAGTCGGCAAATGCCAACGAGCGCTTCATCTTGCCTTCCTCGCGGCCCACGCGCGCCTGCGCCGAGAAGAACCACCGCGGATCCTCGAGCGCCTGATAGCGGGTGTGCAGCCCCAGTTGCAACGCCGTGCTGCTGCCTTTGCCGCGCTGCGGCGAACGGCTGGTGACATCCAGGTCCGAGACAGCCAGGTTCAGGCCATAGGTCCAGGCGCTGCCGGCCGCGCGATGCTCCAGGCCCGCCAACACCCCTGTCTCGCGGCTGCGATAACTGGCGAGCCCACGCTGCGCGTCCTGGCTGCCGTGATAGCCGAAGGGCTGCACGAAGGTCTGCCAACCCGGGGCGCGCAGACCCGGTGTGCGGGAGTACAGCCCTTGGGAAGCCAGCAGCGCCCCGATGCGATGGTCACGCTGGATGACCCCGGCCATCAACGCGCCGTAGGCTCCCGGGCCGAGCTGCTCCAACGCCAGGGCGACATCGCTGCCATCGGCGCGTGAAAAATCCAGCGACTGGTACAAGGCCTGCACCGGTTGCTGCTGGGCCGCCGATGCCCGCTCCAGGGCCTGCCCCAAGGCACGCGCATTGGCTGAAACGGCATATTGGGCATAGGCATCGGCCTGGCGCGTCACCGACCAGCCATGCCCCTGCCCGGCAGCCGGCTGCGTGCTGATGGCCAGCGTGGGCGACGCCAGCGTGGCGCTCACCTCCCTGAAATCGCCTTGCTGCTGGCCGGCCTGGATCAGGGTGGCGGAATGCAGCGTCCAGCCATCGGCATACCAGTCCGGCTGCAAGGCCAGCTGCAAGGTGCCGTCCCACGAAGCCAGGCCGCTGACCGTCAGGCGATCATTCCCGCCACTGGCATTGGCCTCCATACGCAGGCTGCCCTGGGGACCCTGGACATAATCGCCGTCGATCGCGATGGTGCCAAAAGAGTTACCCGGACTGAGCGTGCCGTCGTTGCGGAACACTCCCTCGGCGTTCAAGGTGTAGCGGCTGTTGCCGGCCAGCGTCGCGCCGGCAGCCACCTCCACTCCATGCACCGCATGCTCGCCATTGAGCGAGCTGTAGCCCCCGGCCAGCTTGAGATCCAGGTTGTTCAGGCCGCGGATATCGCCATCGTGGCGGAAGACGAACTGCCCGTCGGCACCCGCCGTGGCCTGTCCCTGGGCATCGGCCAGGCGCCCCAGGCTGAGGGTGGTCAGGCGCAGACGGCCATGCTCGTCGCGTTGATCGTAGTGCGAGACGATGTCGCCATAGACCCGGGCGCCGCGCAGGAGATTGATCTCGCCGACCAGCGCGTTGTCCGCCATGTAGAGCGCCGCCTGGCGCCCGGCGATCGAGCCGCTGATATCCACCTGCTGCAGCAGCGCGCCCTGCAATTCCGGCAACAGCGGCAATGCGCCTTCGTCCTCGGATTCCCGGATATAGGAACCGCGATACTCGCTGGCCGAGCCCATGCTGTTGTTGCCAAAGTCGAAGGCCAGCGCAATGCCGTCCTGGCCCAGGGCCTGGACATCGCCGCGCACGTTCAGGGTATGGTCCTTGCCGTAGCTGAACATGATCCCGCGTCCATTCCAGCCATTGGCATGCACGCGCGTGCCTGGCGCAATGGTCAGCGCGTTGGCACTGCCATCGACCCGCACGCCGGCCGCACCCGCGCCGACGGTCAGGAGATCGGCCTGCTGGTTGATGCGGTTGCGCTCGCCATAGACATGCAATCCCAGGCCCAGCGTAGCGCTGTTGTAGCTGCCGGCGACATAGGCGCTGCCGTCCTCGTTGCGCCCGGCATACGGATTGCGGTTATCCAGCACCTGGTCATCGCCATAGACCGAATAGCCGTAGAAATTGCGGCGGTCTATCTGCAGGCCCATATCCTGCAGCGCAGCCAGCTCGGCCTCCATGAAGTTCACATAATTGCGATAGGTCTGATGGCTCATCAGGCTGTTACGCAATTCGATGTGGCTCATGTAGTCATCATCCAGCTCGCCATCGGACAACATGCGCACCGGCAGGCCCGGCATGGCCCCGGCCAGCACCTCCTGCACATGGCTGCCGGTGAAATACCCTTTGTCCTGGCGCGCATCGAAAGCGTCGGGGCTATCGGCGTTCTGGCAGCCCTGGCACAGCACGGCCTGGCCCGGACGGGCCGGATTGCCGTTGTCATCGCGCAGATGGGCCGACCACTGATTGAGCGCGTCTCCGAAGTGCGGCGTGGGCACCCCTTCGGTCTTGTCTTCGACATTGTTGGAGATCCCCAGGGCATGACCCAGCTCATGAAAGATCACGGCCGAGAAGTCTATTTTCCCGGGATCCCGCGCCAGCTGAGACGGCACATGCTCCAGCATGTCGAAATCGAGCCGGCCCACGGAAATGAAAGCATGCGCAAAGGCCCCGTCGCGAGCGTCCCCGCCCATGGCCGCCTGCAACAAGGTGCTGTCGATCGCTTGCCCGGCAGCTTTGTAGGGCGGGCTGTAGGCGCCGGCATTGAGCTCTTCGAAGGTGCCCACGTTGATGATCGGCGGCACATGATCCGGCGGCAAAGTCAGGATGTCGGCCCACAGTTCCAGCCCGGCCATGATCTTCTGCTGCTGCGCGGCATCCAGCGTGAACGTCGATGTCTCCGGCGTCTCGCCGTCCTGCACGAAAAAAGGGCCATCCCCCGGCCCGAAAAACCGCACCTCGAATGCCGTTCTCCCGTCCTTGTTCCTGGCTTCCCGGACATCCATGGCCTGGGTCGACAGGGGCAACATCACCAGGGTGGCTGCCAGCGGAGCCAGAAATCGGTGTCTTCGGTCTATTTTCATCGGTGTTCCAGAGTCTCGGAAAATGGCAACGCCCGGGCGAAGCGGCAACATCCCCGACCTGCCCGGAAACGACCGCCTTCCGCTGGAGATCCAGCCCAGCGCCGGACGTCATAATCCGCGAAAGTGCCTGCGCCGACAATCTGAAACTGATCCCGCAGTCCTGCCGGCAGCCGCTTGAGCACGCCGGGGCGGAATCCGGCCGGCGCGGCCCTCAAGATCGGGGGGGCGAGCGATCCGCCTGCGGCGGTTACAAGCCTGGGGCAGCGGCTCGGTTAAAGTGACAACCATGAGCAGAAACAAACAAAAGCCCGCCGCCAAGGGCGGCGGCCGGTCGCCCAAATCCCTCTATGACGCCCAGGCCCTGGAGCACTTCATGGCCCTGCTGGGCCTGCCCTGGCAGCCGGGGCGTGCCGAACGCGCCGAAGTCCGCGCCAGCTACCGCCTCGGGCCGGCGCGCCCCTTGATCATCGAACAGACCCTGGTCGAATTTCATTGCGACGAGCGCCGCGCCAAGGTGTGGGTGCCGGAATTCCAGCGCACCAGCTTTCATCAATGGTTCGAGGTCCCGCTGCAGGAATTCGAATACACCCCGGGTGGCTCCATGCTCAAGATCAAGGCGCCGGCACGCGGCAATGCGCCCCCTTATACGGTCGGCCTCAAGCCGATCGAATAAATCGCCCGTCAGGCAAAAAAAAAGGGGCCGGCGGGATACGCATCCCGCCGGCCCCCGCCCTGTTTGCGGCCCCGCCAGGGCCTGGGTTCAGGCCTCGCGGGGCGGATAACCCGCCTCGCGCAATGCCGCCACGATCTGCGCCTGGGCAAGCGCGCTTTGCACCGTGACCTGCCGGCTGGGCGGATCGGCCACGACCGTAGCCTGCGGATCCACCGCCTGGATCGCCTTGGTCACGCTGCGCGCGCAGCCACCGCAAGTCATGCCATCGATATGAAATTGCATCAGATGCTCCTTTTCTGAAGAGGGTGTACACAGTGTGAAGCTTCCCATCATGGGAAGGTCAAGCTGCTTATGCCGCCGGCCCGACGCCTCAATGGTTTTCTTGGGCGTGATTGAGGGTGTAGCGCGGAATTTCCACCGTCAGGTCTTCGTCGGCCACGACCGCCTGGCAACTGAGCCGCGACTGCGGCTGCAGGCCCCAGGCCCGGTCCAGCAG
>JAEWJD010000431.1 GCA_023386765.1 Pseudomonadota bacterium
GGCCAACACCAGCGGCCCACCCATGGCGGCGCCCACGCCGATATCTTTCTCTTCCGGGGTGTTGCCGAACACCACGGCCATGAAGGTGACAGCGCTTTCCGGCAATGCCGTGCCGAAAGCCGCCAGGACCGTGCCGATGGCGGTGGCTCCCAGCTTCATGCGGTGTCCGACCCACTCGACACCATTGACGAAGAACTCACAGGCGAGATAAATGATCGCCGCAGAGAGCAGAAACAGGAAAATGGAGAGCAACATAGGGGGCAGCCGGACGAGCAGAAAACTTTGGCGCAACAACGCGGCTCGCCCGGCTGGGGGTGAACGCGATGAGGCCAAAGGTCTCGCCTGGCAACTGACGGCAGGCGCTTGCGCGCTGCGTCAGGCCGTCAGCGCCATGGGGTTGAACCCCAAGCTTGTTGACGCTGACTCCCTTGGGGAAACAAAGGATGGCTACTCCCCAATGACAGTGCGGCGATTGTAGCAGCGCCCCCGCGAAAAGCCAGTCCAAGCGCCCTGCCCGCGGGGTTATCGCGCGGCGGGCGGCGCGGTACAGTACGGGGGTGATCCCTGTCTGTGCGAGTCCGCCATGAGCCTGCCTGTCGCTGACCTGACCCCTTTCGCCGCCCGCCGCCGCCGTGTTCTCGAATGGATGCAGAGCCAGGGGGGCGGCATCGCCCTGGTGGCCACCGCAGCACAACACCAACGCAACCGCGATGGCGACTACCCCTATCGCCACGACAGCGATTTTTACTATCTGACCGGCTTCACCGAGCCGGAGGCCTGGCTGGTGCTGATCGCCGGCGCGCAGACCCGCAGCGTGCTGTTCTGCCGCCCGCGCAACGAGGCCCAGGAGATCTGGGAAGGCCGTCGCGTCGGCCCGGAAGCAGCGGCCGAACAATTTGGCCTGGACGATGCCTATCCGGTGGAGCAATTACCGGAGTGCCTGCCGCCCTGGATGCTTGACCGCCCCTGCCTGTGGTTGTCGCAAAGCGCCCGGCCGGCCGTGCAGGAAACCGCCCAGACCGCCCTGCGGGCCGCCCACGAGCAGGCGCGCGCCGGGGCGCGGGCACCCGCGACACTGCGCGACCTGGATCCGGTACTGGCAGAGATGCGCCTGATCAAGGACGGTTCCGAAATCGCTGCCATGCGGCGCGCCGCGCGCATTTCGGCCGGAGCACACGCCCGCGCCATGCGGGCGGCGCGCCCCGGCATGCGCGAATATGAACTCGAAGCCGAACTGCTGTATGAATTCCGTCGCCATGGCGCCCAGGCCCCCGCCTACAACAGCATCGTGGCCGCCGGCGCGAACGCCTGCATCCTGCACTACCCGGCCGGCGATGCCGAACTGCGCGATGGCGACCTGGTGCTGATCGACGCCGGTTGCGAGTTCGACAGCTACGCCGCCGACATCACCCGCACCTTCCCCGTCAACGGCCGCTACAGCGGACCACAACGTGCCCTGTACGACCTGACGGTGGCCGCCCAGCAGGCGGCTGCCGACGCGACCGCGCCGGGCCGCCACTGGGACGAAGGCCACCAGGCAGCGCTGCGCGTCCTGGCCCAGGGCATGCTGGACGAAAAGCTGCTGCAGGGCAGCCTGGACGGCGTGCTGGAATCCGGCGCCTATGCGCGCTTCTACATGCACCGCACCGGCCATTGGCTGGGCCTGGACGTCCACGACGTGGGCGATTACCGGGGCATCGCGCCCGAGCCCGGTGCCCCACGCCCCTGGCGCCTGCTCGAGCCCGGCATGACACTCACGATCGAGCCGGGCATTTACGTGCCGCGCGCCGATGACGTGCCTCCAGCCTTCTGGGATATCGGCATAAGAACCGAAGATGACGCCTTGATCACCGAAGAAGGCTGCGAGTTGATTACACGCGGCGTACCGGTTGATGCACGCGAGATCGAAGCTCTGATGCGCGAGTGACCCCTGACAACCCTGCTGTCCGGCCCAGCCGCTTGACGTGCCGGGTAAAATCCCGCCCCATGAATGCAATGGTCTATGACATCGCCATCCTGGGCGCCGGCCCGGTCGGCCAGGCGTTGGCGCTGCTGCTGGCCCGCCAGCACCCCGATCCGGCGCGTATTACCCTGTTGTCCGGCGCCGCCGCGCATGCCGCGCCGGCCGCCGATCCGCGCGTGCTCGCCCTGAACCAGGGCAGCCGCGTGCTGCTCGAGAGCTTGACCGCCTGGCCGGCCCAGTCGGCCGACATCCGCCAAGTGCATGTCTCGCAACGGGGCCGCCTGGGGCGTACCGTCATCGACCATCAGGAATTCGGCGTGCCCCAGTTGGGCAGTGTCGTGCCCTACGCCGGCCTGCACGCCCGGCTGTCCGACCAGGTCGCCCGCAGTGGCGTGACGCTGCTGCCGGGTCCGCTGGCCCACATTGCATCGCAGGATGCCGATACCGTGCTGGTCCGCCAGGGCGAGCACGACATCCGCTGCCGGATCGCCGTGCAGTGCGACGGCGCCGCGGGCGCCGATGTGCAGCGCGATTACGGCCAGCACGCCATTCTCACCAGCGCCCAGGCCACCCTGCCGCGGGCCGGCTGGGCCTGGGAGCGCTTCACCCGCGAAGGGCCGCTGGCACTGCTGCCGCACCCTCAACTGGCGGGCAGTTATTCCGTGGTCTGGTGTGCCGCTCCGGCGCGCGCCGCCGAATTGGCCGCCCTGGATGATGCCCGTTTCTCAGCGGAACTGACCGCCGCCTTTGGCGAACGCCTGGGCCGCCTGAGCAGCCAGGCCCCGCGCCATGTCTTCCCGCTGCAGCTCAAGGCGCGCCACACTCAGGTGCAGGGCCGGTTGGCGACCATCGGCAATGCCGCCCAGACGCTGCACCCGGTGGCCGGCCAGGGCCTGAATCTGGGCCTGCGCGACACCGCGCAGCTGGCCCAGGCCCTGCAAGGCTGGCTGCCGGAACAGGATCCCCGCGAGCGGCTGGCCGGATTTGCCCGCTCGCGCCGCGCCGACCGCTGGGTCACCGCCACCCTGACGGACCTGATGCCGCGGGCTTTCGCCACTGGCCAGCCTGCCATCGAACATGCCTGCGGGCTCAGCCTGCTGGCCCTGGATCTGGCCGCGCCACTGCGTGCGCCGCTGGCGCGGCACCTGCTGCAAGGGCTGCGGGTCTAGCCTGCCTCCGGCCCCGCCGCCAGCCGTTTTCTGCGGTTTGCGACCCGTTACAAGCGAGGCCGGCGTCAAGACGGTTAAAATGTGAGCATGCGCATCGGCCCCTGGTCCCTTTCCAACAATGTTTTCGTCGCCCCCATGGCCGGGGTGACGGATCGTCCTTTCCGCCAGCTTTGCAAGCGGCTGGGGGCGGGTTTTGCCGTGTCCGAGATGGCCGCCAGCAATCCGCGCCTCTGGGACAGCGTGAAAACCTCCCGACGCCTGAACCATGAAGGCGAGATAGACCCTATTTCGGTACAGATCGCCGGCGCTGACCCCGCGATGATGGCAGAAGCCGCCGTGTTCAATGTGAACAAGGGCGCTCGCATCATCGATATCAACATGGGGTGCCCGGCCAAGAAAGTATGCAACCTGGCCTCGGGCTCGGCGCTGCTGCGCCATGAAGATCTGATCGCACGCATCCTGGACGCCGTGGTGAGCGCCTGCACACCACTGGGCGTGCCGGTCACGCTGAAGACCCGCACTGGCTGGGACCGCGCCAGCCGCAATGCCCTGCGCGTCGCGCGCCTGGCCGAACAAAGCGGCATCGCCGCCCTGACGCTGCATGGCCGCACCCGCTGCGACCTGTACACCGGCGAGGCCGAGTACGACACGATCCGGGCCGTCAAGGCCGAGATCGGCATCCCGGTCGTCGCCAATGGCGACATCGACAGCCCCGAGAAGGCCCGCCAGGTGCTGGACTACACCGGCGCCGACGCCATCATGATCGGCCGCGCTGCGCAGGGACGCCCCTGGATCTTCCGCGAAATCGATCATTTCCTGCGTACCGGGCAGAAACTGCCGCCCCCCGACATCACCGAGATGCGCGACCTGCTGCTCGAGCATCTGGACGATCACTACCGTTTCTATGGCGAACATACCGGCGTGCGCAGCGCGCGCAAGCATATCGGCTGGTATATCGACGCCTTGCCGGGCGCCGAGGCGTTCCGCAACCACATGAATCGCATCGACAACACCGCCGACCAGTTCCGCGCGGTGGCCGAGTGGTTCGATCACTCGCTTCTGGGCGACGGCGCCGCAAACCGGGCCGCCGCCCCCACCCTGCTGGTGGCATAAGCACCAGCCCCACCATAAAAATATTTGTACTCTCAGTCAAAATGAGCAAAAAAGATGTCCTGGAAGAATGCGTGCGTGTCAGCCTGGAGCGCTATTTCGAAGACCTGGGCGACTCCGAACCCCACGACATGTGGGATATGGTGATGCGCTGCGTCGAGCGCCCGGTGCTGGAAGTTGCGCTGGAGCGTGCCGGCGGCAACCAGTCACGCGCTTCCGAGATGCTGGGCATCACCCGCAACACGCTGCGCAAGAAGCTGCTCGCCCACAATATCCAGCCCTAGGCCACGCCGGCCGGGCTGCCTGATTTCCTTTCTCTCCGCGTCCCTAGCACCGACGCCTCACACCATCCACAACATGAAGATCGAAACCGCCCTGCTTTCCGTGTCTGACAAGACCGGCATCGTCGAGTTTGCCCGGGCCCTCGCTGCCCGCGGCGTGCGCCTGCTGTCGACCGGCGGCACTGCTCGCCTGCTGGCCGAATCCGGCCTGGAGGTCACCGAAGTGGCCCAGCACACCGGCTCGCCGGAAATCCTCGACGGCCGCGTCAAGACCCTGCACCCCAAGATTCACGGCGGCCTGCTGGCGCGCCGCGACAGCCAGGAGCACATGGACACCATTGCCGGCGCAGGCATCGATCGCATCGACATGCTGGTGGTGAACCTCTACCCCTTCCGTGAAACGGTGGCCAAGCCCGGCTGCACTTTCGCCGACGCGGTCGAGAACATCGATATCGGCGGCCCGGCCATGCTGCGCGCCGCCGCCAAGAACCACGGCACCGAGGCCGGTGGCGTGACGGTCGTGATCGACCCGACCGACTACAGCCGCGTGCTGCACGAGATCGACCAGGCCGGCAGCCCCTCCTATGCGCTGCGTCTGGAGCTGGCCGCCAAAGTCTATGCCCACACGGCCGCCTACGACGGCGCCATCGCCTCCTATCTCACCAGCCTGACCGACGCCGCCCCCGCTCAGGAAGCGGCTCCGGCCCGCCAGGAATGGCCGCGCACCCTGACCATCCAGATGCAGCAGGCGCAGGCGCTGCGCTACGGCGAAAACCCCCACCAGACTGCCGCGTTCTACGTCGATCCGCAGCGTCCGGCCGGCCTGTTGGGCAACTACCGCCAGCTGCAGGGCAAGGAACTGTCGTACAACAACATTGCCGACGCCGACGCCGCCTGGGAG
>JAEWJD010000034.1 GCA_023386765.1 Pseudomonadota bacterium
CTACCGGGGCGGCCTGGGCCTGCCGCCCACTTTCAGCACCTGGCGGCAGTACAGCGAATTTCTGCTGCAAAGCATGCCGGTGACGCTGCGCAATGTTTATCTGCGGCGCCTGAAAGTCTTCATCGACTGGTGGGCCGAGCACGACTACCCCCTGGCCAACTGGCCGGATGCCGGGGTGCCGGAACTGGTCAACCGCAAGGTGCAGCCCTCGTGGCGACGCGTGGCCATGTCCTTGCTCAAGCAGGACATGGCGCGCTCGCTGTCTTTTGGTTTTGCGCGCCGAGATGTCGATGACATGGTGGGCAGCCGGGCGCGGCGTCGCTGAGCTGCGCAGGGGCGCGTGTTGTAGGTGGGAGGAGGTATGCCGCGAGTACTGGACCTGGTGCGCCAGGCCGCCGAGTTGTTCCGTCAGCTGGATGATTTGCCGCTGGCCCAGCGGGTCGAGGCGCTCAATCGCCTGCGCGTGTGCCTGCACCGGCACAGCCCCTTCGCCGCAGAGCCGGTGGATTGCGTGCAGTGGATGTGCGCTGACGATATCGCGGGCAATGACTACAACCCCAATACGGTCGCCCCGCCGGAAATGCGCCTGCTGGAGCTGTCCATTGCCAGCGACGGCTATACCCAGCCCATCGTGGCGCATCGCACCGATACCCGCTATGTGGTGGTGGACGGCTTTCATCGGCATGCCGTGGGCAGCAAGGCGGGGCCGGTCCGCGATCGTCTGCATGGTTATCTGCCGCTGGTGTTCATCCGGGCTGAACGGGATAACGAGAGCGATCGCATCGCCGCCACTATCCGCCACAACCGGGCGCGCGGCGTGCATGGAGTGCTGCCCATGACGGACATCGTGGTGACGCTGCTCAAGGCCGGCTGGCGCGAATCGGAGGTGGCGCGTCAACTAGGCATGGATGAGGATGAGGTGCTGCGTTTCAAGCAGGTGTCGGGCTTGCCGGAACTGTTTCGCGATACCGATTACTCGCGTTCCTGGGAGTAGCGGGCGCATTCGCCTTTTCCAACGCAAGCATGGGATGGGGCGCTTGCGCACAAGGGCAAGCCCTACTGCCGCAAGCCGCGGCGGCTTCGCACAATGACAGAGCCGGTGGTGCGCCAGGCGCACCATCTTTGTTCACGAGGAGTTGTCATGCTCGATTGGGATAAATATCGCGAAGAACTGAAAACCCGTATCGGTGAGTTGGGCCAGTTGTCACCGCAGACCCTGCGCGGCTACCAGGGTCTGGCAGGCGCTGGCGCCCAGACCGGGCACCTGGATGCCAAGACTCGGGAGTTGATCGCGTTGGCGGTAGCGGTCACCACGCGCTGCGACGGTTGCATTGCCGTGCATGCGGCCGAAGCAACACGCCATGGCGCCAGCCGCGAGGAAGTGGCCGAGGCGCTCGGCGTGGCCGTGGCTCTCAATGCCGGGGCGGCCATGGTGTACTCCGCCCGAGTGCTGGACGCCTTGCCGAAGTAGCTCGTCCGCTTTCGCGGTGGCCGGCCGTTTGGACAGCCGGCCACTGTGGTCCGCCAGTAAAAACAAATATGTCAGCCGTGTCTTAGGTTTACGCGGTATGCTCATAGGCAGAGAGGGCGTCCTAGTGCTAGAGAACAACTCGGTTTACAAGGGATACCGCCTGACGGCCAAAGTGGTGCGCGGAACAAGTCCGGGCGCTAGCGGGCCGGTGTTCACGGCGTCGATCGTCGTGCTCAGGGCGGATTCTGTCCACGACGATGGTGATGAGTATCCGGTTCCCTGCTTTGCCGATGGCGCGAGCGTCTACAGCCCGCGCGAAGCGGTGCATGCCGCGGTGTCACATGGCCGGGAGATTGTCGACAGTTTGATCGACCCCACCCGGCCAGGCTGATCGCCAGCCTAGCCGGCGAACAGTTCCGCCCAGTTGCGCGTCTTGTTGAGCGTGCGCACGATGGCCGATTGTTCCAGGATGGCGCTGGCTTTTTTGAATTCTTCGGCCGAAGCGCCATCTTCAAGAATGACCATCCGCTTGTTGCGGGCGTCGGCCATTTTGACGTCCGACATTTTCCCGTGGGTCTGGTAGACCTGGGTCCAGTCCATTTTCTTGCCCGCCTTCAGGGCGATGGGCTCGATGAAGGTGAGCGAGTTGTCGATCTCGGCGCGCACGGCAAAAGCGAAATCGGCGCTATGGCCGCTGCTGCCCTGGGTGCGTGCGCTTTTGAGCAAGCGGGCGGCTCCCAGCGCCTCGGTCAGTGAGCGTCCGACCTGGGCGCGAAAGCGCAGGCGGCTGAACTTGGGCATCCATTTGCCGCTCTGGAAGGATAGGGCCATGGCCAGCTTGACCGCGTCCCAGAGCGCCTCCTGCAACTGGGACTGCGGACCGCTTGCCACGATCGCGCCGGCCTCGTCAAAGCCAGCCAGCGTTACGCCGGGCGTCTGATTGAGGATTTCCAAGCGCTTGGGCACCAGTTCGATACCGTAGACGGCTGCGTGCATGGCGGTTTCGCCGGCGTCCGTGAGGTAGAAGGTGTCCGGGTCCGGATGGGCGATGAAAAACGCGGCGTGCTGGCCATCCAAGCCCAGCGTCATCGGGGCCACCGCGCGTATCGTGTGCTCGCCGGCGGGGATGACGGTCCAGCCGGAGGCTTCGAGGAAGTTGCTCATAGAATCAATTCGATTTGGCGGCCCTTGAGCGGGTGGGCAAAACCGCCGGCCAGCGTCAGGTTGGCGCGCGACAGGAAGTGATCCATCAGCACGCCAATGCTCGTGAGCGCCGGCGTGACCGGCTCGGCATAGCCTTCGCCTTCAGCCACCCAGACATGCTGGTGGCTGCGATCCTGCAGTACCTGGCGGTAGTAGGGCAGGCCCTGGCCGGCCAGGCTGCTGTGAAAACTGTCATCGGTGTCTGCGCCGAACACCCGGTGCGGACCGACAAACAGGCTGGCGCTGAAGGCTTCGCCGATCATGATGGCGGCCTGGCCCTGCACGAGGGTGCGCGCACCGCGATACAGGGCGCGGAAAATGATGTCTTCGCGGATTTCGCCCTTGACCCGGCAGGGACAGCTGAACTCCATCCACAGCGGGCCCTCTGAACCGGCGGTCAGCGGCTTGTGAACCCAGACTATCGGTTTGGTGGTCTCTTTCGGCTCGGCCAGGATTTCCTGGACCTCATCCGGCGTGATCAGGGGTTCGACTTTATGGGCCATGGGTGATTCGGTATCAAAAACGGGCCTGTCCGCGGCAGCGCACACAGGCTGCTGCCGGCAGACGTGACGCCTTGCAGCCGTCCGGGCAAAGGGGCGCTATCTTACAAGATGGCACCGGACCGGGCTTGCCGCGCGCAGGCGCAACCCGCCCCTGAGGGGCGGAAAACCCGAAAGTATCCTGTTTTTATGTACAGGAAACAAGGACTAGAGCTGCTTGGCGTTGAAGGTATCGCATTCGCGCAGGTCGCCCGACTCCAGCCCGCGCTTGAACCAGCGTACCCGCTGGGCCGAGCTGCCGTGCGTGAAGGCATCGGGCACCACATAGCCCTGGCTTTTGCGTTGCAGGGTGTCGTCACCGATGGCGCTGGCGGCGTTCAGGCCGGCCTCGATGTCGCCCGGCTCCAGGATCCGGCGTGCCTGATCGGCCTGCCGCGCCCACAGGCCGGCAAAGCAATCGGCCTGCAGTTCCATGCGCACGGACAAGGCGTTGGCCTGGGCCGGCTGGCGGCGCCGTGCCTGGTCGACCTGCCCGGCGATGCCCAGCAGGCTTTGCACGTGATGACCGACTTCGTGGGCGATCACGTAAGCCTGCGCAAACTCGCCCGGCGCGTTGAGCTTGTGCTTCATTTCATCGAAAAAACCCAGATCCAGGTAGACCTTGGCGTCGCCCGGGCAGTAGAAGGGCCCCATGGCGGACTGCCCTGTACCGCAGGCCGTGGGCGTGGCGCCGCGGTACAGTACCAGGGTCGGTGGCTGGTAGGGGCGGCCGACCTGGCGCTTGAAGATGTCCTGCCAGGTATCCTCGGTTTCTCCCAGTACGCGTGCCACGAAGCGGCGTGCGGGATCCTGGGCCTGCGGCGTAGGTGCCGGTTGTGAGATGGCTGGGCCTTCGGCCATCTGCAATACGACGGCAGGATCGACGCCGAAGTACATCGCCACCAGGGCGAGCACGATGGCACCCAGGCCCAGGCGGCCGCGGCCCATGGCCGGTCTGCGGCCGCGACGGTCTTCGATATTGCTGCTTTCGCGCGAATCATTCATGCGCATGAGAATCTCCTGGAGGCCGGAAACCATAGTCAGCCTAAAGGAGTAATGTTAGGATAAATCCATGGCCTTGCTTCTCACTCTCCATCCTGCCAACCCGCAACCCCGGCTGCTCAAGCAGGCAGCCCAGTGGCTGCAGGACGGCGGCTTGATCGCGTTGCCCACTGATTCCAGCTATGCCGTGGTGGCGCGGCTGGACGACAAGGACGCGGCAGATCGCCTGCGCCGCCTGCGCGGCCTGGATGAACGTCACCACCTGACGCTGCTGTGCCGCGACCTGGCCGAGATCGGCCACTTCGCGCGGGTGGACAATCGCCAGTACCGCCTGCTCAAGCTGGCCACGCCCGGTCCCTGGACCTTCATTCTGGAAGCCACCCGGGAAGTGCCGCGGCGGGTGTCGCACCCCTCGCGCAAAACCATCGGTATCCGCGTGCCGGGCAATCCGGTGGCGCTGGCCCTGCTCGAGCAGGCTGGCGCGCCGCTGCTGTCGACCACCTTGATTCCCAAGGACGAGGAAGACGCCCTGAACGACGCCGAGGAAATCAGCCAGCGTTATGCGCATGAGCTGGCCGCCGTCATCGACGCCGGCGCCTGCCCGCAAAGCCCCACCACGGTCATCGACCTGACGGGCGGCGAGCCGGCCGTGCTGCGCCGCGGCAGCGGTGATCCGGCCACTTTGGGGCTGGTCTGACCCTGCGTTTGGCCGCAGATCGGCCACGTATCTCCTAGCGCCGTTGCGCAAGCCTCTACAATGGCGCCGCCATGAACGAGATCATCCAGACCCTCGCGATCTACGCGATCCCCGTCATCTTCGCCATTACCCTGCACGAGGCCGCGCACGGCTATGTCGCGCGCCTGTTCGGTGATCCGACGGCCCAGCAGGCCGGGCGGGTCACGCTCAATCCCATCAAGCATATCGATCCGGTGGGTACCATTCTGGTGCCGGTGGTGATTCTCTTGACATCGAAGCTGCTGGGCGGAGGCGGCCTGCTGTTCGGCTGGGCCAAGCCGGTGCCGGTGGATTTCGGGCGTCTGCGCCATCCCAAGCGCGATATGCTGTGGGTGGCCCTGGCCGGCCCGGCATCCAATCTGGTGATGGCCATCCTGTGGGCGCTGGCTCTGCGGCTCTCGCTGGAGGCGGGCGTCCAGGAGGCATTCTGGTTCGAGGTGGGCCGCGCAGGCGTGATGGTTAACCTGGTTCTCATGGCCTTGAACCTTCTGCCCATTCTGCCGCTGGACGGCGGGCGGGTGTTGTTCAGCCTGTTGCCGCACCGCCTGGCCTGGCAGTATTCGCGCATCGAGCCCTATGGGTTGATGATCGTGCTGTTGCTTTTGGTGACGGATGTGCTTTGGGTCCTGATGGAGCCGATATTCGGTCTCGGGGCCATCATCGTCAATTGGTTTCTGTAGTTCAATATCCGGTAAACTCGCCGATTCGATAGATCACGCCCGGGGCATGGGGTTCCGGGTTCGGAGCGTCCTTTTACACTATGGCTTCCCCCGCCTCGACCGCAGACATTACTTTCAACGGCAGCATGGTGGCGCTGGTCACCCCGATGCAGCCGGATGGCAGTCTGGATTACCCCGCTTATCGCGCACTTATCGACTGGCATGTCGAGCAAGGGACCAACGCGCTGGTAGTAGTGGGCACCACGGGCGAGTCGCCCACGGTGTCCATGGATGAACACGCCGAGCTGATACGCGTCGCCGTTGAACATGCCGCTGGCCGCATTCCCGTGATTGCCGGTGTGGGGGCCAACTCCACAGCCGAAGCCATCCACCTCGCCAGCCATGCCAAGGCGGTGGGCGCGCAGGCCGGCCTGTCCGTGGTGCCGTATTACAACAAGCCCACGCAGGAAGGCATCTACCAGCACTTCCGCACGATTGCCGAAGCCGTGGATCTGCCCACCGTGCTTTACAACGTGCCGGGCCGCACGGTTGGCGACATGACCAACGAAACCGTATTGCGCCTGGCCGAAGTGCCCGGCGTGATCGGCATCAAGGATGCCACCGGCGATATCGCCCGGGGCGCGCTGCTGTTGCGCGAGGCCCCCGAGCACTTCCAGATTTTCAGCGGGGATGATCCCACCGCCGCCGCCCTGATTCTGCTGGGCGCGCGCGGCAACATCTCCGTCACGGCCAACGTGGCACCGCAGTTGATGAGTCAGCTGTGCAATGCCGCGCAGGCCGGCGACGTGCCACGCGTGCGTGAACTTAACGCCCGTCTGGCACGTCTGAACAAGGCCTTGTTCGTCGAGGCCAATCCCATTCCCGTCAAGTGGGCGCTGGCTCAGATGGGCCGCAGCGCGCTGGGCTACCGCCTGCCGCTGGTCGAGCTGGGCGCTGCACACCACGAGACGGTGCGGCGCGCGCTCGAAGAAGTGGGTCTGCTTTAAATCACCATGAGGACGCGTATGAATACACGTCATGTCGGCGCTTCGGCATTGATGGCCCTGGCGCTGTTGTCGGGTTGCAGCGATATCAACGAGATGTTGGGCAACGAAGACTCTATTGACTACAAGAGCACCCGCCGCGGCGATCCGCTCTCGATTCCCCCCGATCTGACCCAGGCCAATGCCGACCCGCGCTATCGCGCGCCGGCATCCGGGTCGGCCACGTTCTCGCAGTTCGAGGCGCAGGGCCAGCAGGCCGTCAACCAGAAGCCGTCCAATGCCAACGTGCTGCCGCAGCGCGACGACATGAAGGTCGAGCGTGACGGCGACCTGCGTTGGCTCGTCATCCAGCGTCCGCCGGAAGAAATCTTCCCCAAGGTGGTCGACTTCTGGACCGACACGGGCTTCACCCTGTCGATCAACGATCCGCGCGCCGGCCTGCTCGAAACCAACTGGGCTGAGAACCGCGCCAAGATTCCCGAAAGCTGGCTGCGCCAGTTGTTGGGTGCGGTGCTGGAAAGCGCCTACGACAGCGGTGAACGCGAGAAATTCCGTACCCGTGTCGAGCGCGTCAACGGACACACCGAGATCTACATCAGCCACCGCCAGATGCTCGAAGAGCGTTCCGGTCCCGACAACGCACAGGTGCAATGGCAGCACGGCAAGGAAGATCCGGGCCTGAACGCGGCGATGCTGGCGCGCCTGATGGTCTATCTTGGCACCGACATCGACGCCGCGCGCAAATTGGTGGCGCAGGCGGAAGCGGCGCCGCAGCGTCCGGCCATCGAGCAATCGGTGCGTGCCGAGGGCGCAATGCTGGTGGTCAACGAATCCTTCGATCGCGCCTGGCGGCGTGTCGGCGTGGCACTGGATTCGGGTGGCTTCACCGTCGATGACCGCGACCGCAGCGCAGGCGAGTACTTCGTGCGCTACGTGGACAGCGACACCGGCGTCAAGAACGAAGGCCCGGGCTTCTTCAGCCGCCTGTTCGGTGGTGATAAGAAGGCCGCTGCCGCGCAGTACCGCATTCGCCTGACCGGCGTTGGCAACGAGACCCAGGTCACGGTGTCCACGGCCGAAGGTGCACGCGATAGCAGCGCCACGGCCCAGCGTCTGCTGAGCGTGCTGAAAGACAAGATGTAAAGCAGGCTGCAGGCTTTGCGCCTGTCGGACCCGGTGTCAGCGTCATGCTGGCACCGGGTTTTTTTTTGACAAGGCCAGGATGTCGCTGGCGGCGAGCTGGATTCAGGCGAGGTCCAGCAGGCGGCGCAAGGCGGCGTCCCGGGGAGTCAGTATCTCGAACAGGCCCAGGGCCCGCAGGGCTGGCAGGTCGCGCAGCAAGGCGCTTTCGGCCTCTTCGCGTCGTGCGGGCGGGCTGGCTGGATCCAGCCAGAGGCGGCTATTGGCCAGGAATGCGCCAACGGTGCCCTTGCGGATGGGTACGCCGTGGCGTTCGACGTGATCGAGCGCGTCAGGGAGGATGTCTTCGGCTTGCATGAGGGTTCCCAGAGAGAGGGGGAGCGTTCACCTTAGCAAGCGGGGATGCGCTGGGTTGTCGGCGGCTCGCCAACCCATTGTTGAAAATCGCCAATCGATGCCGCATGGTTGTCGACGTGCGGCGAGGGGCACCATGCAAAACGGCCTGCGCCGGGGAG
>JAEWJD010000038.1 GCA_023386765.1 Pseudomonadota bacterium
GTGCAGAAGCAGGTGAAGGTCGCGCAGAACCTGGTGTCGAAGATCAACCTCATGCAGGACGTTCGGGGCAAGCTGAAAGAGCCCGTGACGCTGACGTTCGAGACGCCCGATGGGCCCAGGACCGTCAAGATCACCAGGCGCGAGCAGGTCATGAACTTGAACAACATGGTGATCAATAGCAAACCGGCGCAGGGTCCCATGCAGCGCTTCAAGATCCATGTCGAGGATGTCGGCGGCAAGAACTACCGGCTGAGCTACCGCAGCGAGTAAACAGGCGGCTGCCAGCCTCGTCCCAATCTGACGGGGCTGGCAGTAAAGAGATTTCCTGCGTGTCCGTGGGCTTTGGCCGGCAGCGATTCTGGTGCCGGCTGCCTAAAGTGATCCTCTATCACTTTTTTTATCACGATTGTCATCAAGGCGTCGGCCACTATGCCGGCCACCAACGCCGCGTATCCGCCCTCATGTCTGTCCAGTCCGCTATGCCCGTTGTCGCCGGTCTGGTCCTCCTGCCTCTCATGTCCTTCATTCCGCATGCTGCGTCCTTGTTGCTGTAATTCCTGCCCCCCGCCCTGGCCTATCCGGAGGCTGGCACGATGCCGTCTCCTGTCCTGCACCGGCCGCTGGCGTGGCGCCTTGGCCCTGTTGCTGGCCTGTCTGGGGGTCTCGGCGGCACAGGCAAGCCTGGTCATCGAGGGCACGCGGGTGGTGTATCCCTCCCAGGTCCCCGAGGTAGTCGTCAAGATGACCAACGAGGGGCTTTCGCCCTCGCTCATGCAGGCCTGGATCGACGACGGCCAGCCGCGCGCCACGCCGGATCAGCTGGATGTGCCGTTCTTCATCACGCCGCCTCTGGCGCGGGTCGAGGCCGGCAAGGGGCAGGCCTTGCGGATTTTCTTCACTGGCTATGGTGATCCCAAGAAAACCCTGCCCACCGATCGTGAAACCCTGTTCTGGCTCAATGTGCTGGACGTCCCGCCCAAGCAGGAAGCCGGCGAAGATGTCGGGGCGGTCATGCAGATCAGCGTGCGTTCGCGTCTGAAGATGTTCTATCGCCCGGCCGGCCTGCCCGGTACGGCCGAGGGCTCGTTGTCACAACTGGTCTTCGAGGCGGCGCCCGGGGGCAAGGTCCGTGTGCGCAATCCCACGCCTTACTACATCAATGTGCGCGATCTCAGCTTCGGGCCGGACAACGCCCCGACGCAGCAACTGCCGGCCACCATGCTGGCGCCGTTTTCCAGCCAGGTGCTGGAGGCAGGCCCGGGGGCGCCGCAACGGGTGCGCTATGCGGCCATCAGCGATCTGGGTGCCATCTATTTCTTCGAGAAAACCATCGCGGCCCACTGACGTGCGCCGCGCAGCAACTGACATGGTTACGCAGCCGAGGCCCGTGTGTCACCGCTGGCGCTGGCGTATGTCGCCGATGGTGGCAGCGCTGGCCAGCGTACTGGCGTGCGAGGCGTCGGCTGCCCAGGCCTCCGCCTATGCAGAGGCGCAGTTCGATCCGATGATGCTGTGGGGAGCCGCCAGCCGCGCCGACGTCGCGCGCTTTACCCGCCGCAATGTTCTGGAGGCCGGCCGGCACTATGTGGAAGTGATCGTCAATGAGCGGCGCGGCATCTCCATGCCAGTGCAGTTTCTGCCCGCCGAGGACGACGCGCCGCTCACCGATGCCCATGCCTGCTTCACGCAGGCGCAATGGCAACGGCTGGGGGTGAAAACCAGCGTGCTGGCGCCGGCTTTGCGTGAACGGATGGCGGCCGGGCAGTGTCTGGGTGTGAAGCAACTCTATCCCGGCAGCCTGGAGCAGTACGATTTTTCGGCCAGCCAGCTGCTGATCAGTGTGCCGCAGGCCTTTATTCAGTACAGCGCCTACCAGGATGTTTCTCCGGACCAGTGGCAGAGCGGCATCACCGCCTTCCGCAATAACTACAGCTACAGCTACCAACGCTATACCTCGCGCGGGGTGCAGTTCTCGTCGTTCAATGCCTTGCTGGACAGCGGCTTGAACGTCGGTGGCTGGTTCTTGCGCAACAGCGCCTATTTCAGCCAGAGCCAGGGCCAACGCCAGTTCCGCTCCCAGCGCACTACGCTGCAGACGGACATCCCGTCCTGGCGCGTGCGGCTGCTGATGGGGCAGTTATATACCGGGGCCGAGTACTTCAATGCCTACCGCTTGCAGGGTGTCATGCTGTCGAGCGATCCGGCGATGCTGCCTTACTCCGAGCGGCTCTATCGTCCTACCGTGCGCGGTGTGGCCAATTCCCAGGCGACAGTACAGATCCTGCAGGGCCAGAGCGTTATCTACCAGGGCCGCGTGGCGCCCGGCCCCTTTGCCATCGACGACTACTCTCCCATTGGCTATGGCGGTGACCTCACCTTGGTGATCACCGAGGCCGACGGTTCCGAGCAGCGCTATACAGTGCCATTCGGCAACGCCGTCCGGCTGATACGCAAGGGGCAGTTGCAGTACTCCCTGAGTGCCGGGCGGTACGATCCAGGCCCGCGGGGCGGGCTAAAGCCCTGGATGGCCCAGGCGACGGCGCGATGGGGCGTGCAGGAGTACGCCAATCTCTATGGCGGAGTGTTGGCGGCCGGCAGCCAGTACGCGGCAGCGTCCTTCGGCGCCGGTTTCAACACCCCGGTGGGGGCGGTCAGCCTGGACAGCACCTGGGCCCGGGGGCGCCGGCGGGGCGGGGCCGCGGGCGGGG
>JAEWJD010000051.1 GCA_023386765.1 Pseudomonadota bacterium
CCCAAGTGAATACCCTTTCCGCCCTGGCCAAGTCCGGCGCGCTCGCCGGCAAGCGCGTGTTCATCCGCGCCGACCTGAACGTGCCGTTCGACGAGGCCGGCCGCATCAGCGAAGACACCCGCATCCGCGCTTCCGTGCCTGGCATCCGCATGGCGCTGGACGCCGGTGCGGCCGTCATGGTGACCTCGCACCTGGGTCGCCCCAAGGAAGGCGTGCTGACCGAGGCCGATTCGCTGGCGCGCGTGGCGCAGCGTCTGTCGGAACTGCTGGGCATGCCGGTGGCGCTGGTGCAGAACTGGGTCGACGGCGTGACGGTCGCGCCGGGCAGCGTGGTGCTGCTGGAGAATTGCCGGGTCAACCCGGGCGAGAAGAAGGACGATGAGGCCTTGTCGCGCAAGATGGCGGCGCTTTGCGATGTCTACGTCAACGATGCTTTCGGTACCGCGCATCGCGCCGAGGCCACCACGCACGGGATCGCGCGCTTCGCGCCGGTCGCCTGCGCGGGCCCGTTGCTGCAGGCCGAGCTGGAAGCCCTGGGCCGTGCTTTGCATGAACCCAAGCGTCCGCTGGTCGCCATCGTGGGCGGCTCGAAGGTCTCCACCAAGCTGTCCATTCTGCAGGCGCTGGCCGGCAAGGTGGATCAGCTGGTGGTAGGCGGGGGCATCGCCAATACCTTCATGCTGGCTGCGGGCCTGCCGATCGGCAAATCGCTGGCCGAACCGGATCAGATCGATCAGGCCCGTGCCGTGATCGAGATCATGAAAGAGCGTGGCGCAGCGGTGCCGATCCCGACCGACGTGGTGTGTGCCAAGGCCTTCGGCGCCGATGCCGAGGCGACCGTCAAGGCCGCGGCCGATGTGGCCGAAGATGACATGATTCTGGACATCGGCCCACAGACGGCACAGGCGCTGGCCGCTATCCTCGAGCAGGCTGGCACCATTGTCTGGAACGGCCCGGTCGGCGTGTTCGAGTTCGATCAGTTCGCCAATGGCACGCAGGTGATCGCTCAGGCGATCGCCGATTCCGAGGGCTTCTCGATCGCCGGTGGCGGCGATACGCTGGCCGCCATCGCCAAGTACCACATTGGCGACAAAGTGGGGTATATCTCTACGGGTGGCGGTGCATTCCTGGAGTTCCTGGAAGGCAAGTCCTTGCCGGCCGTGGCCGTGCTGCAGGCCCGCGCGGGCTGATCCGCCAGCCGCCGGCAGGCGGTGCGGCAGGACCGGGGCCCGCGGCAGCGGGCCCTTTCTCTTTGTACGGCGGGTGTTTCTTGAGCGGTCGTCGATGAATCTCAAACTGTTTTTCCAACCGGGCCTGGATCGTTGGCGCGGGATGACGCCCGCCTCGGCGCGGCGTGATGCCATGGCCGGCCTGGGCGTGGCGGCGGTGGCGCTGCCCGTGGGCCTGGCCTACGCCTCCATGATGGGGCTGCCGGCTGCCTCAGGCCTGTGGGCAGCGATCGCCGGCATGCTGGGCTATGCCTTCTTCGGCGCCTCCCGGTTCCTGGTCGTGGGGCCGGATACGGCCACCTGCACCCTGATTGCGGCAACCCTGACGGGCCTGGCGATCGTCGAGCCCGAGGCGCGCCTGGCCGCGGCTGCCGGCATGGCGGTGGTGGTCGGCCTGGGTTGCCTGCTGGCGCGGGTGTTCCGCCTGGGTGTCTTGGCCAACCTGCTGTCGCGTCCCGTGCTGGTGGGCTATATGGCGGGCGTGGCGGTCACGCTGGCCTGGGCGCAGCTGGCCATCCTGACCGGCGCCGGACCGCGCCCGGCGGATCTGTTGCGTCCTTTCGAAATCCTGACCCGTCTGGTGACCAAGGCCCATCCGGCAACCCTGGTGCTGGGGGTGTTGTGCTGTGCCTTCCTGGGCGCGGTGCGCTGGTGGCGGCCGCATTGGCCGGGCCCGATCCTGCTGGTGCTCGTGTCTTGCCTGCTGTCCTGGGTTTTCAACCTGCCGTCCTGGGGGATTGCGGTGGTGGGAGAGATCCCGGCCGGCCTGCCGTCGCTGACCTGGCCGGGCGATTTCCATGATGTGCCGGGCTTTCTGCTGGGCGCCGGCGGGGTGCTGCTGGTGAGCTTCTCCAGCGGCATCGTGACCGCGCGCAGCTTCGCCACCATGAGCGGCGAGGAGGTCGATCCCAACCGTGAACTGGTCGGTTTCGGGGCGGCCAACCTGGCCTCGGGGCTGTTCCAGGGGTTTGTCGTGACCGGCGCGGATTCGCGCACCGCCGTGAGCTTGAATGCAGGCGCGAGCTCGCCGCTGGCCAGTGTGGTGGCGGCCCTGGCGCTCAGCGCGGTAGTGGCGCTGGCCACCGGCGCCTTGTATTGGTTGCCGCAGCCGGCGCTGGCGGCCATTCTCTTGTGGGCGGCCATCGGTCTGGTGCAGTGGCAGGCGTTCCGCCAGCTGGCGCGCGTCTCGCGCGCGGAGTTGATGTTTGCCCTGCTGGCCGCGGTGGGGGTGGTGGCCTTCGGGGTGCTGGGCGGGGTGATCACGGCGGTCACCGCCACGCTGATGTACGTGATGTATGTCACGGCCAATCCGCGCGATGCGCTGCTGGGGCGCGTGCCGGGCGATCACGCCCTGTGCAAGCTGCACCTGAATCCCGAGGCCGAGCCGGTGCCCGAGACGGTGATCTGGTTGTTCGAGTCCTCGATCTGGTTCTTCAATGCTGACGCCTTCCGGCGCCGCGCGCGCGATGTGCTGGCGCTGGCCGGGCGGGCACGCTGGTTCGTGCTGGATGCCGAGGCCATGACCCATGCCGATGCCGATGCGGTCGAGGCGCTGTTCGCGCTCAAGCGCGACCTGGATGCTTGCGGCACCGAGATGATGATCGCCGGAGGCCATGGCTGGTTCCGCATGGCGATGGAACGCTCCGGCCTGATCGAGACCGTGGGCCGCGATCAGGTGTTTTTCTGTGTCGAGCAGGCGGTCGAGGCCATCGAGCAGCGCCGCCAGGCCTCGCCTAGCCCTGCGTGAACGTATAGAGCGCCTGCGGGCTTGCCTGCAGGGCCGCCTGGCCGATGCGTGCACGCAGGGCGGCGTGCACCTGCTGCCCTTGCGGCGAGGTGTCGCGCATCAGCGTGAAGAAGTCGGCAGGCAGCACCTCCGGACGCAGCACGGCGCACACGCTGCGCGGGCCGCGCTGGAGGATGAAGCTGTAGGACTTGTCTGCACCCGGGCTGTAGCGCGCCTGCGGCAGATCCAGGTCGATCTCGTAACAGCCGCGCGTGACGGCGCGGGTCACGAACTCGAAGGCGTCGCGCACGCCGGGGCCGGGGTGGCCGCTGATCACGCGCAGTTCGGCGCGTGCAATGGGGGTGTCGCCGTCCTGCAGCAACGGCAGGGCGCCGCGCAGGCCTTGGAACACCAGGGCCAGCATGGCCAGGGCGCCGTGGCCATGATAGGCCTGGACGGCGTCAAAACCGATGCGTTGCGGACCTTGTTCGGCGAGGATGGTGATGGCGGCGTCAGCCGGGGCCGTCAGGGTATTCATGGAAACTCCGGAAAGTGGCGGCCGGCCCGGAACATGGGCCGGCCAGGGGATCAGAAGCGCGTGCGCAGCGTCAGCATGAGGCTGCGGCCCGGCTCCAGCAGGGGGTTGAGGTCCGTCATCGGGTAGTTGATGTTGGACGCGGTGGCTGCCGTGCGATACGACCGGTCAAAGAGGTTGGTCACGCCCAGCGTGAGCTGGGTGTCGCCCAACTGGGGCAGGCCCAGGCGATCGAGCTGCAACTGCGCGTAGACATTGACCGTGCCATAGCCCGGCGAGGGGTACTCGGTGCGCTTGTCATACCGGCTCTGGCCCTTGGCCCATTGCAGTTCGGCGCTCAAGGCATAGGCCTCGTTGGCGCCGACATACTGCAGGCCCATCAGGCCGTTCAGGGGGGCAATGGCCTGCAGCGGCTGGTCGGTGTTGCGGTTGGTGGCATGCAGGTAGCTGGCGTTGCCGTAGAAATTGACCGACCGGGTCAGCTGCCAGCGCCAATCCATTTCCAGCCCCTGGATGCGCGCTCGTCCGACGTTGCGACGTTGCGTGGCGGGCAGGCCTTCGTAGCGGGTCACGCTGGATTCCAGGAAGTCGCGGAAATCGCTGCGAAAGGCCGTCATGCCGACGGTCGCCTGCTCGAAATGCAGCCGGCTGCCCAGTTCCACGGTACGCCCGCGTTCGGGCTTCAGGCCCGGGTTGGGGATGGTGTAGCTGGTGCCGGTGTAGCCGGAACTGAACATCTCCGAGGTCCACGGCATGCGAAAAGAGGTCGAAACGCCGCCCAGCAGTTCGACGATCTCGGTGGCGCGATACGACAGCCCCAGGCTGCCGGTCACGGCGTTCTGGGTGCTGTTCTGGGCCGCCTTGAAGGCCGGCAGCAGGTCGGGCGAGGGCAGGGGCGAGAGGTTCACGTCCGAGCGGAACCAGTCATAGCGGCCTCCGGCGCTGACCGTCCAGCGATCGGCGGGTTTCCAGGTGGTGGCCAGGAAGGCGCCGATATTGGTCTGGTACTGCGTGGGGTCGCTCTGCGCATAACGCCCGGGGGCGAAGTCCAGGCTGCCGTCGGGCCGCAGCGTGGTGATGTTGCGACGGGCCTGCGAGCCGGGTCGGCGTTCATGGGTGAAGTCCAGGCCGATGGTGGTGTCGGTGTCGGCCCAGGGGATGGCGGCGGCCACGCGGCCGCCGTAGACCACCGGCCCGATCACGTGGTTGCGTGTTTCGATCACGCGTGCCGGATTGGTGGCGTTGCGTGCCGAGACGTAGGTGTCGAACTCGTTGACGTAGAGGCTGGCATCGACTTCGCGCACCGTGCCGTCGAATTCGCCGTGATAGGCCAGGCGGGCCTGTTTGACGCGGTTGGGGTCGCGGCGGCTGATGCTTTGCGGGTAGGGCGGCACGGTGCCGGCTGCGCCATCCTTGACATAGGCCACGCGCGCGCTGGCCTCGATGCGCTGGCGCGCATCGGGCATGTAACCCAGCACGATGCCGCCGGCGTCGCCGCGGAAATCGCTGTTGGGCACTTTGCCGCTGCCGCTGTCATAGTCGCTGGAGCGCCGCGTGGTGGCGTAGACGCGCAGGTCAAAACCGTCGCCGGCGGCATCCAGCGCCAGATTGCTCTGCACCCCATGCCCGTTGCTGCGATAGGTGATGGAGGCTTCGCCGCCATTGATGCCGAAAGGCTGGTCCAGGTTGCCATGCGCGCGACGGGT
>JAEWJD010000147.1 GCA_023386765.1 Pseudomonadota bacterium
GCCGCTTCAGCCTGGGCGGCAGCGGCGGACGCTGGAACTGAGCCATGACCCGTCCCGCCCCGCGATCCGCAACGGTAATGCGCCTGATGGTCGCTGGCCTGCTGACGGCGGGGCTGGGGTTCGCCCAGGCGGCCCTGCCCTTGCAAGCCGAGGCGCCGCCCTTCAGCGCACCGGCGGCGCGCGACGGCACCGCCTTCACATTCGAGCTCGGCCCAGCGCTGGCGCAGGGTCCGGTGGTGCTGTATTTCTATCCGGCCGCCTTCACCCAGGGCTGCTCGCTCGAAGCGCGCAGCTTCGCCCAGGCCATGGATGACTTCGAGGCGCTCGGTGCCACCGTCGTCGGCGTCTCCACCGACACGCTGGAAACATTGCAACGTTTCTCGGCCAGCGACTGCCAGGGCCGCTTCGCCGTCGCCGCCGATGGCGACGGGCAAATCATGCGCGCCTACGACGCCGTGTCCCCGCGCCGCGTCGAGTATGCGGCCCGCACTTCCTATGTGATCTCGCCACAGGGCCGGATCCTGCACCAACACACCGATCCCAGCCCCGAGGCGCATGCGCGCCTGGCCCTGCAGGCACTGCGGCAATGGCGCGCCGCAGGTGGCGCGCCCCCGGCGCGTTAAAGAATCTCTTTGACCAGATCCGCCGGACGGCACAGGCGCACGCCCTTGTCGGTCACCACGAAAGGCCGGTTGATCAGGATCGGATGCGCGATCATGGCATCCAGCAGCGCATCATCGCTGACTTGCGGGTCATCGAGCTTGAGTTCCTGATACAACGCCTCCTTGGCGCGTATCGCCTCGCGCGCGCTCAGACCGGCCCGGGCAATCAGCGATGCCAGCTCAGCGCGCGTAGGCGGCGTTTTCAGGTATTCGATAACCGTCGGGGCATAACCGGCGTCCTGCAGCGCTTGCAGGGTGGTCCGCGAGGTGCCGCAGCGCGGGTTGTGATAGATCGTGGCGGAATGCGTGGCCGTCATCGGGCTCTCCTAGTGAATCGAGGCGCTAGTCTACCAACGCCATGCCGCTCTCAGCGGAACGGCCACACGGCGCGATCGCTGCCTGGCGGCACGGAAGGCCGCGACCAGCCGGCGGGCGTCAACGAGAACTGCGCCGCATGCGGCACCGCGCTCAGGCTGCCGAAACCGGATGCCGAGGTCTGCAACAAGGGTTGCACGGCCGGCATCGGACAGTCCAGGCCGTCCGGAATACGGCCCAGGCTGCGCAGCCATTGTGCCGTGCGCGCCAGCGACACCTGCACATGCCAGCTGCCCCCGTCGGTGGCCTGCCGCGCCAGGGCCGCCTGCGCGCCGAAGGCCATCAGGAAACCGCTGGCGTAATCCAGGATCTGCATGGGCAAGGGCCTGGGCTGGACCTGCCCGGCCGCTTCGGCCTCGGCCCAGTTGAAGCCAGTCCCCGTCTGCACCAGCGAATCGAAGCCGCGCCGCGCAGCCCAGGGGCCCTGCGGCCCGTAGGCCGACAGCGACACATAGACAATGCCGGGACGCAGGTGCGCCGCCTGCTCGGGGCCGAACCCCAGGCCTTCGAGGGCGCCGGGCCGATAGCCCTGCACGAAGATATGGGCGCTGCGCAACAGCCCGGCCAGCGTGATGCGGCCGTCGGCGGTATCGAGATCGGCATGCACCGACAACTTGCCCTGGCTGGTTTCGATGATGTTGTCGATATTGGGCAGATGCGGTGAGTTCACCAGCATCACATCGGCGCCATACGCCGCCAGCGTGCGTCCGGCTACCGGGCCGGCAATGATGCGCGTGAGATCCAGCACCCGGATGTCGGATAGCGGTCGCGCCTCGCCCGTGAGGGCCGGCAAGGGCCGCGGATCCGCGTCGCCGATGCGCTCGATGCTCACCAGCGGTTGCTGCGCCAGGGCCAGGGCCTGGGGATGGGCATCCCACTGTTCAAAGCTGCGCATGGCCGTCACGACCAGGCCTGCGTCGGCCGCCACCTGCTCGAACTCCAGCGCTTTCCAGCGCTGCAGCGCCTGCGTCACCGCCTCGCGCGTGGTGCCCTCGCCCACCGGACAGCCGAGCAGCGCCAGCGCACCATCGCGATGGTGCGCAAAATTGGCGTGGATACGCACCCAACCGCCATCGCCACAGGGGTAAAGACCGGAAATCTTGTCCCAGCTGCTGGGCGTGATGCCGTTGATGGAGAAAAAACCCCGGCACTCCTGGGCCGCGTGCAACATCTCCACCGTCACCTGCTGGCGCTCCCGTCCGCGCAGATGCCAGAGTTCGGCAGCCGCCAACGCGGCACTGGCCAGGCTGGCCTGGGCCGCCGCCCCCACGGCAAAAGACGAAGGCAACACCGGGTCACAGCCGGGCAGGCTGACATGCGCCAGCGCCTCAGGCGGCAGGCCGCTTGCTTCCCACAGGTTTTGCAAAGCCTGCATCGACAGGCTTTCCCGATTGATATTGGCACGCCGGAACGGCATACGCAGATCCATCAAACTTCCCATGACCCAGACTCTGACGACAGTTTGCTCAGGGCCATTACACGGCGCGCCGGCCGGGACCGTCAAGCCACCGGTCGTATGGCGGTGTTTCACGGTTTGACCGCCCGCCTCTGCCAGCACGCCCTTGCGCGCCGTTGCCGCGCCGGCGTGTGAGGCTGCCCGCGCGCCTGCCGTGGCACCGGCACGGCCATAGCTGGTCACACTTTCGCCGCCATCCACAGTGCCGGACAAGCCCGATAGAATGGCGCCTGCCTTTCTTTACCGGCGTTTCCTCGACCCATGAACACCCTGATCTGGCTGCGCAACGACCTGCGTCTGCATGACAACCCCGCCCTGGCGGCCGCCGCCGCGCAGGGCAACGTGCGGGCCGTCTATCTGCCCGCGCCCGGGCAGTGGCGCCAGCATGGCGACGCCCCGGCCAAGATCGACTTCTGGCGGCGCAATCTGCAGGCTCTCGGCCAGGCCCTGGCCGCGCGCGGCATCGCGCTGGACGTCCTGCCGATCGACAGCTGGGCGCAAGCGCCCGAGGCCCTGGCCACGCTCTGCGCCACGCGCCAGATCGAAGCGGTCCACATCAACGCCGAGTGGCCGCTCAACGAACAGCGGCGCGACCAGGCCTGTGCGGACCACCTGGCCAGCCTGGGCATCGCCCTGCACGTCCATCAGGGTGCGACGTTGCTCACGCCGGGCAGCGTGCGCACCGGCAGCGGCGGCCCCTACCGCGTCTTCACGCCGTTCGCGCGCGTGTGCCGCGACCGCCTGCGCAGCGCCCCGCCGGCGGCCGTCCGCGCCCCGCCGGCGCAGGGGCCTGCAGTGGCCGCTCCCGTGCTGGATGACGATTGGGGTTTCGGTGTACCGGCCCAGGCGCTGCAGGCACGCTGGCCGGCCGGTGAAGAGGCCGCCCATGCCCGCCTGCGGGACTTCCTCGATGACGGTCTGGCTCACTACGACGAGCGCCGCGACCTGCCGGCCCAATCCGGCACCAGCGCCCTGTCGGCCTATCTGGCCTGCGGCGTGGTCTCACCGGCCCAATGCCTGCGCGCCGCGCTGAGCGTCAACCAGGGGGAGATCGACAGCGGCCTGGCCGGCGCACGCACCTGGATCACCGAACTGCTCTGGCGCGAGTTCTACGTGCACCTGCTGGCCGCCTACCCGGCGCTGTCGATGCACCGGCCGATGCGCCCCGAGACCGACCACGTTCAATGGCGTCACGCCCCGTCGGACCTGCAGGCCTGGCAGGCCGGCCTGACAGGCATCCCCATCGTCGATGCGGCCCAGCGCCAGTTGCTGGCCACCGGCTGGATGCACAATCGCCTGCGCATGGTGAGCGCCATGTTCCTATCCAAGAATCTGTTGCTGGACTGGCGGCTGGGCGAAGCCTGGTTCATGGCCCATCTCGTGGACGGCGACCTGGCCGCCAACAACGGCGGCTGGCAATGGAGCGCCTCGACCGGCGCCGATGCCGTGCCCTACTTCCGCATTTTCAATCCGGTGACCCAATCGCGCCGCTTCGACCCGGATGGACAGTTCCTGCGCCACTGGGTGCCCGAGCTGGCCGGACTGGATGCGCGCGCCATCCATGAGCCCGGCAGCGCACAACGACGCGCCGCCGGCTACCCCGAGGCCATTGTCGACCTCAAATCCAGCCGCCTGCGCGCCATCGAGGCTTACGCGCGGCTGCCCTCGTCGTCCGCCGCCTGAGCCTGCGCGGCCTGCTTGTCCAGGCGCCGCAGAAACACCGTCAGTTCTTTGACCACCTGCTGGTCGCCATGTCCCTGGGCGGCCGCCACGCCGGCTTCCCAGGCCTCACGTGCGCCGGCCGTATCGCCCTGCTCCAGGAGCGCTCGTCCCAGCCACTTCCAGGCCACCGAATACTGGGCATCAAAACCCAGCGCCGCGCGCAGATGCCCGACGGCCACGGGATACTGCCCCGCCTCGACATAGGCCTTGCCCAACGAAAATCGCAGCAGGGTGTTGTCATGCCCCTTGGCCAACATGGCCTCCAGGCGCTCGGTCAGGCTTTGCATTGCAAGGGCTCCTTCTTGAATCCGCCTCATCATACCCAGCCTGGCCGGTTCAACCGGGAAAGACCATCTGTGACGTAGCGTTTCCGCGGCCGCATCTTCAGGCCGAACGCGCTAGCATGGCAATGCCTGCTTTACCGAGCCGCCGCCTTCGATCATGTCTCTTGCCTCACTCTCCCGCCGCCGGCTACTGACGGCCGCCGTCGCGGCTCCCTTGCTGGCCGCCATGCCCACCGCCCGCGCGCACGCCCGGACCGCCGCCGCCCGCGACGACACGCTCTATGCCAGGCTCAACCGCATCACCTGGGGCGCAACGCCGGCCCTGTTGGACACGGTCCGGCGCGAGGGTTTCGAACGCTGGCTGGCCGGCCAGCTGCGTCCGCCCGCCTCGCCTGATCTGCCTGATAGCGTGCGCCGCGGGATTGCCGCCCTGTCGATTTCAAAGCATCCATCCAGCGAGCTCGCCCAGGCCCTCTATCAACGCAGCGTCGCCAACAAGGACACCCGCAACCCCGATGAACAGGCCCGCATCCGGCGCGAGATCCTGGCGGCCCAGCGCGAGCCGGCCAAACAGGCCCGCGAACGCGCCGCATGGCTGGCCCTGTATTCACCCAGCCAGTTGCAGGATCAGATGACCTGGTTCTGGATGAACCACTTCAATATCTGGGCCAACAAGGGTGCCGTGGGCACCCTGGTGGACGAATATGAAAGCCAGGCGATCCGCCCACATGCCCTGGGGCGGTTTCGCGACCTGCTGGCCGCCAGCCTGCGGGCGCCGGCCATGCTGCTGTACCTGGATAACCACTCCAGCCGCGCCGGCAAGATCAACGAGAACTACGCCCGCGAACTCATGGAACTGCACACACTGGGCGTGGACGGGGGCTACTCCCAGCGCGACGTCCAGGAGCTGGCGCGCATCCTGACCGGCGTGAGCGTGAACCTCTCCGGTAAGCCGCCCAAGCTCAAGGCCGCGCTCGCCGGCCAGCTGCGCCAGGAGGGGCTTTTTCTCTTCAACCCCGCGCGGCACGACTTCGGCGACAAGACCCTGCTGGGCAAGGCCATCGCCGGCCAAGGTTGGCAGGAAGTCGAACAGGCGCTCGATCTGCTGGCCGCCCACCCGGCCACGGCGCGTCACATCAGCCGCAAGCTGGCGATGCTTTTCATCAGCGACCAACCCTCTGAAGCCTTGGTCCGGGAGTTGGCCGAACAGTACCAGCGCAGCCAGGGCGACATCGCCGCGCTGCTCAAGCACCTGTTCGAATCCGAGGCCTTTGCGGCCTCGCTGGACAAGGGCTTGTTCAAGGATCCGGTGCACTACGTCTACTCGGCCCTGCGCCTGGCCCTGCATGATCAGCCTCCGATCACCAACCCGGCGGCCGTGGTCAACTTGCTGCAGCGGCTGGGCCAGCCCCTGTATGGCCGCCTGACGCCGGATGGCTACGGGCTGCGTGAAAGCGACTGGAACGGCTCCGGCCAGATGAATACCCGCTTCGAAGTGGCCCGTGCCATCGCCCTGGGCGCGGGTGTGTTCTACAAGGAAGGCGAGCAACGCGCCCCCCGGGTGGCCCTCACGCGCCTTGTTCAAGCCTATGGCGCCGACTCACCGTTCGCGCTCTGGCCGCCTGCCGTGCGCCAGGCCATCGCCGAAGCGCGCACCCCGGACTCCAACCTCTATCTGCTGTCAGCGCCGCCCTTCATGCGCCGCTGAGCTCCCGAGCCTATGCAACGCCGACACTTTCTCTCCTTCTGTGCCAGCCTGCCCCTCACGCTGGGCGTGCCGCGCCTGATGGCCGCGCCGGCCACCGACCAGAGGCTGCTGGTCCTCTTCATGCGCGGCGCCTATGACGCGGCCAGCCTGCTGGTGCCGCTGGAGACCGATTTCTACTATGAGCGGCGGCCCACCATCGCCATCGCCCGGCCGGGGTCCGGCCCGCATGCGGCCCAACCGCTGGCCGACGGCTGGGGCCTGCACCCGGCTCTGGCCGACTCGCTGCTGCCGTATTACCAGCGTGGCGAACTGGCTTTCATCCCCTTCGCCGGCACCGACGACGTCTCGCGCAGCCACTTCGAGACCCAGAACCGCATCGAGCGCGGACAGGGCGTCAAGGAGGCCAACGGCCAAGACCGCAGCGGGTTTCTGAATCGCCTCGCCCAGGAGCTGGGCATGCCGGCGGTGGCGTTTACCACCGACGTGCCGGCCATTTTCCAGGGTCAGGCAAGCGTGCCCAACATCGCACTGGCCAGCGGCAGCGCCAAACCGCGCCTGAGCGACTCCCATGAAGCCGTGATCGCGCGGATGTACCAGGGCACCGATCTGCAGGATCGGGTACAGGAAGGCATGGACCTCAAGCGCACCGCCCAGCAACTGGAAGCAGACAACGCCGAACAGATGCAGGCCAATGGAAAAGCGGTCAATGTGGAACGGCTGGCCAGCCAGGCGCGCCGCATCGCCTCCTTCATGCAGGACCGCTACAACCTGGGCTTCGTCGACGTCGGCGGTTGGGACACCCACGTCGGCCAGGGGGCCGGCCAGGGATCGCTGGCCAACAAACTGCGCCAACTGGGTCAGGCGCTCGACGCCTATGCACAGGGGATGGGCTCGGCCTGGCGCAACACCACGGTCGTGGTCGTCAGCGAATTCGGCCGCACTTTCGCCGAGAACGGCACACGCGGCACCGATCACGGCCACGGCACGGTTTACTGGGTCATGGGCGGACAGGTCCGCGGCGGCCGCCTGGCAGGCGAGCAGATCGTGCTCAGCCCCCGGACCCTGTTCCAGCAGCGCGACTATCCGGTCCTGAGCGAGTACCGCGCCATTTTCGCCGGCCTGTTCTCGCGCCTGTACGGCCTGGACGAGAAACGTCTCGCGCGCATCTTTCCGGCGGTCAAGCCGCTGGACCTCAAGTTGATCTGAAAGCGGCGTCGCGCGCTACACTTTCAGGGTCGACCGAAACGGTCAGGATCACACGGAGGCAGCGCCATGACCACACTCTACGATTTCGAAGCCCAGTCCCTGGACGGCAGCCCGACGCCGCTGTCCAACTGGCGCGGTCAGGTCGTGCTGGTGGTCAACGTCGCCTCGCAATGCGGCTTCACGCCGCAATACTCCGGTCTCGAAGCCCTCTACCAGCAGTTTCGCGACCAGGGCTTCGCCGTGCTGGGCTTTCCCTGCAACCAGTTCGGGCGCCAGGAACCCGGCGACGCCGAGGAGATCCGGCGCTTCTGCGACACCCAGTATGGCGTGACCTTCCCCCTGTTTGCCAAGATCGATGTCAACGGCGCCGATGCCCACCCGCTGTACCGCTGGC
>JAEWJD010000183.1 GCA_023386765.1 Pseudomonadota bacterium
ATCCAGGGGGGGGCTGAACAGAGCCGGGAAAGGCGGATTCAGTGCAGCGGCTCAACGGGTTTATCGTCGATCCAGCGCAGGGAGTTCTGCAACTGCATTGCCAGGCCTCGGGCTTGCTCGTGGGTGAGCATGAACGACTGGGCGCTGCTGGCGGGCGCCGCCGCGCCCACAGGGGTATCGCTGGGCGGAGCGGCCTGGATGCGCAGGATCACGACTTCGCTGGGGCCGACGAGCGCCCCGACCTGGATGTTCGCAACGCTCTGGGGCGGTTTTCCCTTGGGGGATTTCATGGTGTGGATACCTGCGGGCCGGGTTGATCTGCGTGGGCCGGAAATCCGGTGCGGCACTGGCAGCCAATGGCGAGAGGGGCGGCCAGTGCGCTTGACTCAAAAACGTGAGTCCGGGGGGAAGGGGGCTTCCTGGGCCGTGGGGGCGCGGAGATCGGGCGGCTCGCCGTTGAGGTCGGCGACCTGGATGAGGGCAAGGCGGGTGGCCTCATCGATGGCAGTCTGTGCAGCGGGATAGTGCTGTTGAACGTCGATGCGTTGTTCACGCTGGGAAGGGTCGGGCGGCAGCAACACATAGCTGACCTGCCAGTGCCCGTCACTGCCGGTTGGGCGTTCGATGCGGAAATCCCATTTTGCCTGGCTCATAGTGCCTCCTGATCGATCTCATCAATCTTAGACCCTAATCAAGCTTTTCGGCAGATTGAGAAAGGTGAAGCAGGTATCGGGCAAAATCGAGATGACATATTCAGCTACAATTTGCGACCATTATTTCTATTGAGTCATTCATGCAGTTTGTTGCACCGACAGGGGGCCGCCGATGTCTCCCTAGGTCCGATTGTCAACGGGCGGCCTTGATAGACGGGCCAGGTTGCTGATGCCTCAGCTACCTTGTGCACCGCCGATGGATCGGGCGAT
The DNA here is from genome assembly GCA_023386765.1 of Pseudomonadota bacterium. Classification (GTDB taxonomy): domain Bacteria; phylum Pseudomonadota; class Gammaproteobacteria; order Burkholderiales; family Burkholderiaceae_B; genus Bordetella. The sequence continues at coordinate 924 of JAEWJD010000183.1, forward strand.
TCAGGTCGCCGCGCGCATCGAGTCCATTTTGTCGGTACTCAAACGCCGTGACGAGCACACTGCCGTGCACGCAGAGCGCACGGCGCACGTTGCAATGTTGCTGGGTCAGGCCGCCGGCCTGGAACAGGATCAGCAGTATGTGCTGGCGACCGCTGCGTTGTTGCACGACATCGGCAAGTTGTCCGTGCCGATGCGGATTCTGGAGTTTCGTGGCCGTCTGGGGGGCGACGATTGGGTCCGCATGCAGGGGCATTCCGCTGTCGGGGCACGCATCGTACAGGAATTGCATCTGCCGCTGGGCGACGACATTGCCCAAGCGGTGCGCCATCATCACGAAAGCGTGGACGGCAGCGGTTATCCGGATCGCCTGAAGGGCGACGAGATCGTCTTGCCTGCCCGCATCATCAGTCTGGCCGACGCCTACGATGCGATTTCTTCTGCCCGTTCCTATCATCGGCAGCGCAGCCACGAAGAAACCATGGACATTCTGGCGGGGGAGGTCGGACGTAAATGCGATGGCCCCCTGTTTGAGCTGTTTCGCACTGAAGTGGTCCCCCGGCTTCTCGAACCCGCCGTGGCGGCCAGTGATCCCACGAAAACGGCCCAGCAGGCGATTGAACGCTACTGCCGGGCCGCGATGACACACTGACCGCAAGGGCCGGGGCTGCCACAGTGGGTGGGCAGCCCCATGAGACGAGTTACTTGATGCCGATGAAGGGCATGGCCGATCCGGGCACCTGGGTCTCCGGCAGCTTGCCGTCCCATTTCTCGACGGCGTTCAGGTTGACCAGATTGGTGTTGGTGGCCAGCGCGCGAGCCTTGGCTTCGATGGCGGCGGCTTCGGCATCGCCGCGCAGCTTGATGCCGTCGGCCTCGGCCTTGAAGGCTGCAACGCGGGCTTTGGCGGAGGCTTCGGCCTGCACCACCTGGATCTCGGCCTGGATTTCTGCCGTCTGCTTCTGCTGGCGTGTGGTTTCAATCTGGACCTGGGCCAGCATACGCTTCTCGATACTGTCTTCGTAGGCCTTGGAAAAACCCACTTCCTCGACCTGGACGCTGACCACGTTGATGGGCACTTCCTGCAGGGCGCTGCGCATGGCGGCGTTGGCGTCCATGCCCATTTTTTCGCGTTGCTGGATTGCACTGGCGGCGGTGTATTTGCCAAAGACGTTCTTGATGACGTCATAGGTGCGGCGCTCGATCACGCGTTGCTCGACGTTGGCCAGAGTTTGATATTCCGAGTAGAGCTCGGCGATTTTCTCCGGCGGTACCTGATAGGTAATCGATACGCGCAGGCTGGCGGGCTGTTGATCGTAGCTGTAGGCCTCCAGCGGGGCTGAGCCGCGGCCGCCGAAGCTGATGGTGTGGTCACGCACCGAGATCATGTGCACGGTGTCGATGATGGGCAGCTTGAAGCCCAGGCCAGGTTCGGCGACGCTGACGATCTTGCCATTGCGCAGCACGACGCCGCGTTCGCCCTGGTCCACCTGGAACCACGAGCCGAATACAAGCATCAGGATCAAGGCAAACGCCACGAGTCCCAATATCCCCCATTTGGCCGCACCGCGAGCCTGGGTGGCGACGGTCTGGAGTTGTTCTTTGGTTGCCATTCTGCTGGTTCTCCTGCTGGTCAGAATCGATTGCGGTTGCGCTCGCCGACATAGGCTTTGATGCCCTTCACCAGGAAAAAGGCGACAACTGCCGCTCCGATCAGTATCAGTGCGATACGCATGGTTTCCCTCTCTGTTTGCTAGCGCGTGCGCATAATAGTCTGCATTGCGCCAGCTCCCGCGCCTAAATGCGGTCAGGGATGTATCCGTGCGTCGGAAATGGCGGGCAGGTTGGTGCGCCCCTGGCCGCGTGTGGCAGCTGGCCAGGCCGCTAAGTCGCTGTCATATAAGGGCGCGGAACTCCGGGGCCGTGCGGTGGCAGCATTCGTGAAATGTCGCCATATGAAGCATTTTGATAAATGTGGAAGGCCAGCAGATATCTCATCCTGCGGGCGGAAGGCGGGGAGGCAGGCTCGCGCGTTGATCTTTTCGCACCAGAGGCAGAAAGCACAGCCCGCCGACCAGGCACACCAGGGCGGCAGACCAAAGCGTCTGGCTCAGGAAATGGGCGCCCTGCATGATCCGCACGGCCCCGAAAAGCAGGCCCATTGCCACCCCGGCGGTCAGCCCGCCCCAGCGCAACCAGGGACGCTGCAGGGCCCAGCCCAGGAAGTACAGCAGCGCGACGGAATAGCCCGCTGCGGCATGATTGCTCGGCAGAGCGCGTCCGGCCGCTTGCCCGTGGATGGCTAACCACCGGCCCGGCCAGTGAAGGTCTCCGCCGAACAAGCTCAGGCGATAGGGGCGGGGCAGGGCCGTGTAGCCTTTGAGCCACTGGACCAGGATGGGCACGGCGATCATGGCCAGCAGCAGCAGCGCATAAGGCAGCCATTGCCGGCGGGATGCCTGATGGCGGCACTGGAGCGCCAGGACCACCAGGCTGGCCAGGGCTACGCCCAGGGGCAGCGCCAGCAACAGCTTGTGGCCCAGCAGCTCAAGCCAGGGTTGGTCCTTCAAGGGAAAACGCTGGCTGGCCGCGTCATAGAACAGGCGCGTGCAGGCGATGTCGAGGCGGCTTTTTTGCACGCCCAGAGCCAGGGCGGCGAGCAGGCCGGGCAGTCCGATGAGGTAAATCAGGCTGTAGGGCAGCCGGCCAATGGGAAGCTGGGGGCGTGGCATGGCGAAAGGAGACGTTGAGAGGATGCCATCCTAGAGAGCGTGGCATCAAAAAAACGTCAAATCGCCAAAATCGGCTGCGGGGATACGCGGGCCGTGCCGGCCGCGCGGGTGGGAGGGGTCAGCGTGCCGCAGGCGTCTCGCGGGGCGGCGCGTCGCAACTGAAAGTGAGCACGGCTTCCTTGGGCATCAGGCCGGTGGCGTGGTTGGAACTCACTTCGGGGCGGGCGTAGCGGCGGTTCTGGGCGGCGCAGTAGTCTTCGGCCTGCTTGCGTGCCTGGTTCTTGATTTCCACCCAGGTCATGGCTTTCATGCCGGCGTTGTAGCGGATCTGGTAGCGTTCCTGATCCACGCGCTGGATTTCACTGCTGACCCCGCAGGCCGTAAGCAGGGCGGCCGAACAGAGCACGAGGCAAAGGCGAAGAGGCATGACGGGTTCCGGCAAGAAGACAACGCAGCATTTTAAGCCAGCCACGGTGGCGGCGGGCCCATGCTAGCATCCGGGCCGTTGGCCGTCGGCAGACGGCATCATACGGAGAATCATCGCATGGACCTGCAAGAGCAAATCGCCGTCATCGTGCATACGGTATCGCATCAAGGCGGGCGCATCGACGCCCTGAGCGCCACGCTCGCGGCCACCCTGAACCTGGTGAAGAGCTCGCCGGGTCTGAAGGAAGCCATCGAAGGGCAGCTGGAGAAGCACTACGCCAACCTGCTGGCCCGGTCCGAAAATCCTCAGTACGTGGCGGGTTTTGAAAGCGTGCGGGATGCGGTGATCAACACTCTCAAGTGAACAATCTCAGGGTGCGACTCCCGGAAAGTTACCCACAGGTTTTGTGGATAAGCCTTGGGATAGTGCCCCGATAATTCAATATTTCTCTTTCGTGACAATGGCTTGGTCGAGCGGGTCAGTTCTCGAGCGAGTGCGCAAGACGTCCTAGCGCCTGGAGGCTGCGATCGACCCGCAGGGGATCGGGGTCGGCGCAGCTGAGCCGCACGAAATGGTCAAAGCGCGAAGCGTTGGAAAAAATGGCCCCCGGCGCAATGCGTATGCCTTGTCGGAGTGCGGCCTCGAACAAGGTTTCGCCGTCGATGCTGTCGGGCAGCTCCACCCATAGCAGCATTCCTCCGGGTGGCAGGGTCAGGCGGGTAGCCGCGGGGAATTCCCTGGCCACGCCGCGCGCCATATGCTGGCGCTGCCGTGCCAGTTGCCCGCGCAGGCGTGCCAGGTGGCGATCGAATGCCTTGGTCGCCATGTACGCCGCCGCGGCCATTTGTCCTGCAGCCTCGTTGGGGCGGCTTTGGGCGTACTTCAGCATGTCGATGCGGGCTTGCCAGCGGCCGCCCAGTATCCACCCCAGACGCATGCCGGGCGCGAGCGTTTTGTGCAACGACGAGCAATAGATAACCTGGCCCTGGCGATCCCAGTGTTTGATGGCGCGTTGCGGCCCCGCATCGATCAACAGCCCATAGGTGTCGTCTTCAACCAGGGCGACCTCATGCTTCAGGCAGCATTGCAGCAGTGCCTGCTTGTCGTGATCGGGCATGACGCAGCCCAGCGGATTCTGCAGGTTGGGCACGACCACCACGGCGCGGATGCCGGGTTGGGTCCGGAGGGCAAGATCCAGCGCTTCGACGGATAACCCGCGTTGCGGGCTGGTGGGGATCTCCAGCGCGCGCAGGCCCAGGCTTTCCAGCACCTGCAGCAGGCCGAAATAAGCGGGGGACTCGACGGCGATGGTGTCACCTGGCGACGCCACGGCGCGTAACGCCAGGTTCAGGGCTTCGATGCAGCCGTGCGTGACAATCACGTCCTGGGCGGTGGCCCGGATGCCGCTGGCCAGCATGCGCCGCGCCAGCACCTCTCGCAGGGCAGGTGCTCCTTGTGGCGGTACCCGGCTGGTGAGCAGGTCAGGCTGCTGGCGCAGGCAGCGCGTCAGGGCTTGGCGCAGCGCATTGTGCGGATAAGCCTGCGGCTCGGCGGCAGCCAGGGCAAAGTTCACGCTCTCGGGGTGCTGCTCACAACGCGCGATGAAGTGCGATACCCGGTCATGAATGCCGACGTAGGCGGCCGGTTGCGGCGCGGCGCGCATGTCGGGTTCGGTGGCGGGCGCCAGGCGGGGCGGGGCTGAGGATCGTACGAAATAGCCCGAACGCGGGCGTGCCTCAAGCAGGCCGTCCTCTTCGAGGCGGCGGCAGACCTGCAGCGCGGTACTCAGGCTGACCTGATGGATGCGTACTAGATTGCGCACCGAGGGCATGCGCGCCATCGGTGGCAGGACACCCGAATGAATGGCGTCGCGGTAGTACTCGGCCAAACGTTGATAGAGCGGCGGTGCGGACATGGCGTCATGATGGCGCCGGCATGGGGGCGGCGACAGATACAGCAAGGCGGAAAAGCCACCATAACAGCGATCAAGAAAGCATTGCTGTTACGGATCAGAAGCCACTTTACTGTGCCTGTTGCGCTGTGGTCGGTCTGTTTACGCTTGAGGCAGTTCTTGACGCTTCAGGAGGGGCAGATGACATCGTCGGGTTCATCATCAATGCATGTGCTCAAGGCCGGCCAGCAGAGGGTATTCGCCAGTTGCAGCGGCGATCGGATCATCTGTCTGGAGGGCCAGGTCCAAGTCCGGAGCACGCCGCCGGACTGGAGTTGGCGGTGGCAGGCGTGTCTGCGTGCCGGCGAATCGCATGACTGCGATGGTAGGGGGCTGCTGCAATTGCAGGCAGAGACGGCCTGTACGGTGATTCATCTGCCGGCAACCTCGTCATGGCATGGCTGGGCGGGCCGTGGCGTGCAGGCTTTTTTAAAATGGTGTATGATTCGTTTCATCAGACGCGGGGTGGAGCAGTCTGGCAGCTCGTCGGGCTCATAACCCGAAGGTCGTAGGTTCAAATCCTGCCCCCGCAACCAAATTCAAAAAGCCC
>JAEWJD010000193.1 GCA_023386765.1 Pseudomonadota bacterium
ACCAGCCATTCGATATGGGTGCTCTTGCCCGCCCCGTCGACACCTTCCAGGGTTATGAAACGTCCGGTCATTTGCTTTGCCCTTGCCCGAGAATGTAGCGCGCCACGTTGCGGTTGTGTTCCGACAGGTTGACGGAGAACTCGCTGGTGCCATTGCCGCGCGAAACGAAATACAAAAACTTGTGCCGCTCGGGCTGCACCGCCGCCTGCAGGGCTGCGCGGCCAGGCGAAGCGATGGGCGTGGGTGGCAGGCCCGCGCGCGTATACGTGTTCCAGGGGGTATCGGTCTGCAGATCGCGCCGGCGGATACGGCCCTGGTAGGCATCACCCATGCCGTAGATCACGGTCGGGTCGGTCTGCAGCAGCATACCCAGGCGCAAGCGGTTGCTGAACACCCCCGAAATGCGCCCCCGCTCCGGGCCGTGGCCGGTTTCCTTCTCGATGATGGACGCCATGATCAGCGCTTCGTAGGGCGTGGCGAAAGGCAGGTCGGCCTGGCGCTGCTCCCAGGCCTGTTGCAATACGCGCTGTCCTTCCTGATAGGCGCGGCGCAGGATGTCGTAATCGGTGCTGCCCGGCGTGAACACATAGGTGTCCGGGAAAAACAGGCCCTCCGGCGTGCGCTGCGTCGAACCCAGGCGCTGCAGCAGTTCCGCATCGCTGACCTCCCCGAGCGTCTGCTTGACGTCCGGATGCTCGCGCAGCGCCAGGCGGATCTGCCGGTAGGTCCAGCCTTCCGGGAACGTGATCTGGCGTTGCGACATGTCGCCACGCGCCAGGCGTTCGAGCAACAGCCAGGGGCTGTCGCAATTGATGGCCTGGTAGCCGCCGGCCTTGATCAGTTTGTCGCGCTCGGACAGCCGGGCGAGCCATACGAAACCGGGCTCCCAGACCGGCACGCCGGCCTCGTTCAGGGTGCGCGCGATCGCGCGCGGCGTGGCGCCCGGATCGACCACGAAATCGACCCGGTCGGCAGACAGCTGCATGGGCTTGTTGACCCAATACCAGGCACCGCCGGCCGCGATGGCGGCGGCCAGCACGGCGATCAACGCCAGCAGCAGGAAATAGAAACCAAAACGTTTTTTCATAAGAGAGCGAAGTGTAATGGATCGCGCCGCCGGCCGCCGCTGCCGGCGGTGCTGCCTAATGGCAGGCCAGACGGGTATCATCGGAGTTTTGCTCACCCCAGGCGCGCCCCGCGGCGCGCTGCCTGTCTCCGATTTCCTGCGCCATGCATCCTTTGTCAGATTCGATTCCCTCCGGCACGCCGGGTTCCGCCCGTTTCGCTGCCCTGCCCGGGTTGCGCGTGCTGGCCGCCAGCGGCGAAGACACGCTCACCTTTCTGCACGGCCAATTGACCCAGGATGTCACTGGGCTGCCGCCCGATGCCGCCCGTTTCGCCGGCTATTGCACGGCCAAGGGCCGTCTGCTGGCCACCCTGGTGATGTGGCGCGGTCAGCCCGAAGGCTGGCGCGCGCTGGTACGCGCCGACCTCGCCGACAGTCTGCTCAAACGGCTCTCCATGTTCGTGCTGCGCGCCAAGGTGAAGTTCAGCCTGGCCGAGCTGGCCGTGGCCGGCATCAGCGCCCAGGCCGAAGACATTCCCGCGCTTGCCAAGGCAGCCGGCGGCGAACTGCCGGCCGCGCCCTGGGGCCTGGCCGAACTGCCCAGCGGCACCTGGATCGCCGCGCCCGGCGACCAACGGCGCTGGTGGTGGATCGCCAGCCCGGAGCAAGTGGCCAGCCATGGTGCCGCGCTCGCCGCGGGCCTGTCGCAAGGTGACGAACAAAGCTGGCAGGCCGCCGACCTGGCCGCCGGCCTGCCCTGGATCAGCGCCGCCACCCAGGACCTGTTCATTCCCCAGACCGTCAATCTCGAACTGATCGACGGCGTCAGCTTCACCAAGGGCTGCTACCCGGGCCAGGAGGTCGTCGCGCGCAGCCATTACCGTGGCACCGTCAAGCGCCGCATGGCCCTGGGCACCAGTGCCCTGCCTGCGCCGGCTCTGGGCACCGACGTCTATGACGCCGCTCAGGCAGGTGACGAGCCGGTTGGCCGCGTCGTGGATGCCGCCGGCACCGGTGAGCAAGCCTGGCTGCTGTTCGAGACGACGCTGGCGGCGCTGCCGGCGGACCAGTTGCGGGTGGGTGCGCCGGACGGGCCGGCGATCACGCTGCAAGCACTGCCCTACGCCATCAACTGACCGGCTTCAAACGGACACATCGAACAAGGCGCCGACCCCGGCGGTCAGCGCCATCGCCAAAGCCCCCAGCACACCGACCCGCAAGGCGGCGCGCCCCATCGGCGCGCCACCAGTGCGCGCCGCCAGGGCACCCAGAATGCACAAGCCGGTGACCGAGGCGCCGATCACCCAGGGAATCACGCCGTGCAGTGGCACGCTCACGGCCACCGCGAGCGGCAAGGCCGCACCGGCTGCAAACGAAGCGGCCGAGGCCACTGCGGCTTGCACGGGCTGGGCGCGGTTGTAGGCGGAGATGCCAAGTTCATCGCGCGCATGGGCATCCAGCGCATCATGGCGCGTGAGCTGTTCAGCGACCTGGCGCGCCAGGGCCGGCTCCACGCCACGCTCGGTATAGATATCGGTCAGTTCCTGCAGCTCGTTGGCCGAATTGACCTTGAGCGAGCGCTGCTCCATGCGCAGATCGGCGGCCTCGATATCGGCCTGGGAATGCACCGATACATACTCGCCTGCCGCCATCGACAAGGCGCCGGCGACCAGCGCTGCCACCCCCGAGGTCAGGATCACGCCTGGCGACGATTGCGCCGCAGCCACGCCGGTGATCAGACTGGCAGTGGACACGATCCCGTCATTGGCGCCCAGCACGGCGGCGCGCAGCCAATTGGCACGGAAAATACGGTGATGAACGGCGGCGGGCATGCGTCCTCCTGATACAGGGCGTATCAAGTATAGGAGGCTTGTCCTATCCGCGATAGATATGGGGCCGCATCTCGTGAATGCGAATTCCTCTGGTGTGCATCGGGTTTAAGTATTGGCCCGGCAAGCCCGCACACCCGGTATGCGGCCGCGCCACGCCCCGCGGCAGGGCATGGCGCGTTCAGGCTCAGTCGCGCTCGTTGGCGTAGAGGTTCACGATGCTGGAGAAATCCAGCCCGCCGCTGCCGCCATTGCTGTGCAGGCTGTACAGGTTGCGGGCCAGTTCACCCAGCGGAATGGCGCTGCGCGAGCTCAGCGCGGACTCCGCGGCCAGGCCCAGGTCCTTGAGCATGAGATCCACGCCAAAGCCCCCTGCATAGCCCTTGGACGCCGGGGCGTGCTCCATCACGCCCGGCCAGGGGTTGTACAGTTCGGTCGCCCAGTTGCGCCCCGAGCTCTTGGCGACGATGTCCGAAAGCACCTTGGGATCCAGCCCATTGGCCACGCCCAGCGCCAGCGCCTCGGCCGTGCCGGCCATCAGGATGCCGAGCAGCATGTTGTTGCAGATCTTGGCCACCTGGCCCGCGCCCGCGTCACCGGCGTGGAAAATGTTCTTGCCCATCTTCTCCAGCACCGGACGCGCACGATCCAGCGCCGCCTGCGGGCCGCCCACGATGAAGGTCAGGGTACCGGCAGCCGCGCCGCCCGTGCCACCCGAGACGGGCGCATCGATCATTTCCAGGCCGCGTGCCAGGGCGGCCTGGGCCACCTTGCGGGCCGAATCCGGCGCAATGGTGCTGCAATCGATCACCAGCGTGCCCGCAGCGATCTTGCCCAGCAGATCCTGCTCGAGATAGATCCCTTCGACATGCTTGCTGGCCGGCAGCATGGTGATCACGATCTCGGCGCCCTTGACGGCGTCGGCGGCCGAGCCGGCCGCACGCGCGCCGGCGTCGGTCAGCTGGCGTACCGCGTTGGGGCTCAGATCGAACACGGTAAGGTCGTGGCCGGCCTTGACCAGGTTCAGCGCCATCGGCGCGCCCATGTTGCCCAGCCCAATGAATGCAATACTGCTCATGACGCCTGTCTCCTGCTTCTTGTTTGAAAATGGAAG
>JAEWJD010000207.1 GCA_023386765.1 Pseudomonadota bacterium
GTGCAACATCTCGGTCGACAGGCCGTGCAGCACTAGCCGGTAGCCGGCGCGCAGGGTCGACATCGGCACCAGGGGATGTTTGTTGTTCACCAGCACCAGGTGTTGCGGCGCGCCCAGCAACTGCGCAGCATAGATGCCGATGGTTTCGTCCAGCTGCAGGGAGTTGGCGGCGCGCCAGAAGTCGTTGTCGGTCAGCAGCAGCTGGTAGAGCGGCGTGAACAACTCGATGGCGCTTTGCAGATCGAGAAAATTCAGCCGTCCCTGGGGCATGTCTTCCAGCTTCAGGCCGGGGTCTTCGATCATCGAGAAGTCCAGGACGGCGGGCGCGTGCATGGTCTGCCCGGCGTCGCGCAGCGCCTGGTTCAGACGGATGACGAAGTTGAACAGATTGATATCGTGCTTGACGAACAGATCGTCCTTGAGCGCATCCAGGTCGGGCGGGGTAAGCGGGGTGGTCGTTACCGGCACGGGCGAGTTGGCGCCGATGAAGGCAAGAATCTGCGCGCCCAGGTGAAAATGCCGCAGGATCAGCCAGTTGGCCTCGGGGGAAACGAAGCGCTTGAGTCCCCATACGAGGATGCGATGCAGCAGGCGTGAATGTGACCAGCGTTTCGGGAGCACCGTCTTGATGATCTGGATCAGGATGATGCACAGCCGCGCGAGGGGCCGTAGGAACGGCAGCAGGTACTGGCGCGAGCGGCTGCTGGAGTCCTTCAGCCAGGCTGTCTTGACGGCGTCGGGCAGGGGCGTGCTGCGATCCAGGTAAAGCGCGCGCCAGGGATTGGGGTCGGCGGGGTCGTGCGGCTCGGCCAGAAACGGCGGTTCAGGGTTCATGCCTGCTCCATCACATGGTGAAACTGCATCAAGTACAGGGCTGCGGTGCGGCGTGCGGTGTCGGCGATGCGACGCGCAGCCTGGCCGTCGGGGTCGCAGTCCATGGCCAGTTCGACGGCGGCCAGCCAGCGCGCCAGGTGATGTTCGTCATTGTGGCCGTGGTATTCAAGGAAACGGAAAGCCTGCGGCGGCAGGGCCAGGCTGGCCTTGAGCAGGGGCAGCAGCGCCGGGATGATGCGCTGGCCGGTGCCTTCGATGATGTAGATCGCGCCCAGCAGGCCGATGGGATCACGGGTGGCGGCCAGGGCATGCAGGTAGGCATTGAGGGCTTCGCCGCCCGGATTGCGCCGCAGCGCATCCAGCGGCTGCTGGCCGCCCGCTTGCTGATAGTCCTCGTAGAGGATCATGAAATCATTCTGCTCTTCGCCGGCGTGCATCTGCACCAGTGCAGCCAGTGGCGCATAGCCGTCGCCCAGAGAAGCGGCGCCTTCGCGCATCCATTTGCTGCCTTCGCGTACCTGGGGGATCCAGTCGGCCATCCAGCGCGCGTAGTCGCCGGCCTGGAAGTGGCCGCGGCGCAGTTTCTGTACCAGCGGCGTGCGCCAGACCCGCGAGCGGTAGTCGTGCCAGATGGCGGCCAGTTCGGTCAGCAGGGCCGACAGGCCTTCGGGCGCCTGAGCCGGATCATGCGGGGGAGCGATGGCGTCGGCATCGTCGCTGGCCGCAGCCGGGGTCGCGCCAGCCGGGCGGCAGGCCGGCGCGCGTGCAGCGTCGCAGGCCTCGGCCTGCAGCAGCAGGTACGCGGCCGAGAAGCGTCCGGACTCGGGGATGTAGCAGAAGACTTGCTCGCCGGCGCGCAGCGCGCGTGTCTGCAGGAACTCGGCCAACATGATGAGAATGGAGGCCGCGCCGGTATTACCGCGCCAGGCGAGGTTGCTGAACCAGCGTTCGCGTGGAATGACCAGCCCGGACTTGGCCATCAGGTCCTCGACCACGGGAATGAATTTCTCGGAAGAGTAGTGGCACAGGAAGTGATCCACCCGGGTCGGGTCGAGCCAGCCGTCACGCACCAGGCCGGCATACTCATGGATGCCGATATCGAACAGATGGGGCAGCAGCCGGATATCCTGGCGCAGCGAGAGCGCGCCGTCGGCCTCGGCGGCTTCCCACGAGGGGTAGTCGAGATGGCTGCGTTCGCGCCCGGCGTCCAGGCCCAGTTGCATGCAGACCGGATAGTCTCCCGAGAACGAGCGCTGGTGGATCCACTTGAGCTTGAGCCGCAGGCCCTGCGAGGGGCCGGGCAGGGCACGGCCTTCCTGGCCCAGCAACAGGGCGCCGGCGCCATCGGAAAGCATCCAGCGCAGAAAATGGGCGTCGAAATCGGCGTCATAGCCGCGCGCGGCAAAGCGCGAGCGCTTGAACAGGCGCGACGGCAGTTCTGCCGCGACTGCCAGGGCGCGCGGGTGCGCACCCAGTTCGACGCTGCTGGCCGCGGCCTGGATCGCGCCCACGCCAGCCGCGCAGATGCCGTGCACCGACAGGGTTTCCATGGGCGCGGCGCCCAGTTCCCCCTGGATCATGTTTGCCAGGCCGGGCATCAGGGCGTCGCCGCCACTGGAGCCGCTGGCCAGCAAGCCGACCGAGCCCAGCGCCTGGCCGGCCTGGGCCAGGCAATCACCGATGGCCTTGGCCGCGAGTTGTGCGCAGCTGTGGCGCGGGCTGCCATCCGGGTTGATGGCGTAATGGCGGGTGCGGATACCATTTTCGGCCAGGATGCGTGTCTTGATGCGGCCTGACAGTCGGTTCAGGGGCGCGATGTAGGCGTCCATGGCAGCGTTGTCGACCGGTTCGCCCGGCATGAAATAGCCGGCGGACTCCAGATAGACGCGGTCAAAGGCGATGGGCATGGCGGTTCTCGATAGTCAGCGGATATGTTCGGGTGCCATCAGCGAGCGCGAGCGCAGGCGCGGCACCAGGGGCGCGAGCAGGAAGACGCGGGTCATGTAGGGCAGCAGGCCTGCTTCGTTCAGGCGCGCGTCCACCTGGGCGCGATACCGGTCCTGGTGCAAGGCGGTCAGCTCGCTCCAGTGGGCCCGCGAATGTTCATGGTGGGCCGTGTGCAGCCCGATATTGAAGAGCAGCGGATTGACCCAGCCCTCGAAATTGCGGGCATAGTTCAGGCCCGCCTGCGCGCGCGGCCCGCCATCGGCGTGGGCATGCTGCAGGTAGTTGGTGGCCAGCAACCAGTGCAGTCCGTGCAGCTGGGGCAGGATCACGAACAGCAGGGCCTTGAGCGGGTCGATCAGCAGCAGGCCGCCCCAGAGACCCAGCCACGCGCCATATTGGGCCAGGCAGTAGCGCCACACCCCGGGCCAGTGACGCCGCATGCGCGCCAGCCAGTGCCAGAACAGCGGCATCAGCACCCAGATCGCCTGCGCCGGGTGGATGAGGTAGCCCCAGAGATGATTGCTGTCGCCGCCGAAGCGATAGGTCCGCGCCTCGTCCCGGGCCCCATGCTTGTAGCGGTGATGGTTGGCGGCGTGCGCCGGCCAGAAGACGAAGGTCGGATGGCCCTGCAGCAGGGTGATCCAGAAGTCGGTCAGGCGGTTGGCCAGCCGGCCCCGCCACAGGCGCAGATGGGTATGGTTGTGATGGATGACGCCGATGCCCAGGGTCAGGAAAAGCAGCAGTGCATACAACGGCCAGGAAAACCCCCGCCACCATTGCCAGGCCGCCACGGCTGGCGCCAGCAGCAGATAGGCAATGCTCTGCAGATCGCGCCGGTGGCGCAGCCCCGCCCTAGGCCTGCGCAGCATCGGCGCGTTGGCGTTGCAGCGCCAGAGCGGAATCGGTGGCATCTGGCGGCAGGCGGGTGCCGAACAGCCGGTCCATGAAGGTGAACTGGAAGCCGTAGTTGCCGTGGTAGCAAGCGTGGTGCAGGTGGTGCCGGCGGCTGGCGGCAAACCAGTGCGCGCCCGACACCTTGGGCCAGAAATCGTAGTTGGCGTGGCCGATGCAGTTGAAAAAAAGGCTGAACAAGGGCACGGCGAACAAGGACCAGAAACTGAAGGTGTGCAGCACCATGGGCAGCAGGATCACGTTGCCCAGCATCAAGGCTTCGACCGGATGGAAACTGTAGGTCGCAAAAGGCGTGGTGATCACGGAGCGGTGATGCGGTACATGGAAGCGCCGCAGCCAGCGGGTATGCAGCAGGCGGTGATTGACCCAGAAATGGATGTCGTTCCAGATCATGAGCAGCGCGATCTCGATCGTGATCTGCCAGGCGCCGGCCTGCGGATCCAGGCGGGCCCAACCCAGTTGCAGCAGCCCCCAGGGAAAGATCATGCCGGTGCCGAACAGCAGGATGCTCAGACCGGAAAGCGTGAATTCGCGCTGCCACTGCGCCGGCGTGACCGGCCGGGGGTCGAGCGGGCGGCCGATACCCAGAGCGGGCAGGAGGTAGCGCGTCAGCAGCCAGGTCACAGCGCCGAAAAACAGGTAGATGCCGGCAAAAAACAGCAGGCCAGCCAACATCACCTGCCAGGCCGTCAATGCCATGAAGGCTTCGGTCATGGATTACGCCGCGCGCCGGCCACCGCCCGCGCGCCAGTTACGGAATTGTCGCGATAATACGCAAATGTCCGGGCTGCGGTCGGCAGGATTGTTAAGCAATTGCTTCATGACGGCAGGGCAGACGGGGCGGCATGGATTTGTATGAATGAGAATCATGATGAATAATGGCCGCCTTTTCACGCTTTGCCGGGCCGTTCTTCGTGTCACGCCGCCGTGCTTTTTCCGAACGAGGTTGGCTCGCGCATTATCGCGAGCTGATCGGCGCGTGGACCCGCCGCAGCCCGGCGCCCCAGGACGCCGAGGACGCGGCCCAGGATGTCGCGCTCAATCTGTTGCAGCGGGGCGAGACCGGGGTGCTCGACAGCAAGGCCTACCTGTTCGGGGCCAGCCACCTGCGCCTCAAAAGCGAATGGCGGCGCCAGCAACGCCGTGACCTGGTGGCCCTGCAGCATCTGCCCGACGAGGCATTGCCAGCCCCCGATGATCCGCAGGGCGATCTGCGCGCCAGCCAGTTGGCGCAGGCGCTGCGCGACGCCCTGGCGGAACTGTCGCCCGCTTGCCGCCAGGTATTCCTGTGGAACCGCCTGGAGGGCTATACCCAGGCCGAGATCGCACGCAAGCTGGGGTTGAGCCAGAGCATGGTGGAAAAACATATGAAACGCGCCTTGAGCCACCTTCATGAGCGATTGCAAGCCTATGCCCCGCATTGATCCGGACAGTCCGCGAGAGCAGGCCGCGCATTGGTTCGCCCGTGAACGGCTGGGCACGCTGGACGAGGCGGCGCGCCGGCAGCGCGATGCGTGGCTGGCGCAGGATGTGGAGCACCGGCGTCAGTACGCTGCCATGCGCAGGATCTGGGAGATGACCGATGGCCTGGCGCCGGCGGAAATGCGCGCCCTGCTGGAGTCGCCGCCCAAGAGGGGAATGCACCGCCGCCGCCTCCTGGCCGGCACTGCGGTGCTGGCGGTGGCCGGGCTGGCGGCGTTGCCGCTGTTGCGCCGGCAAACGCCTTTGTGGCAAACGCAGTGGGCTACCGCCATCGGGGAGCGTACCGAGACCCGTTTGCCGGATGGCAGCCTCCTGAGTCTGAACACCGGCTCCCGCGTGCAGGTCCGTTTCCTTGCGGATCGCCGCGAGGTGTGGCTGGAGGCCGGCGAGGCCCTGTTCAGCGTCAGTCCCGATGCCGCCCGGCCGTTTCTGGTGCAGGCCGGCGCGGCCGAGGTGGCCGTGACGGGCACCCGCTTCAACCTGCGCCTGCGGGCCGAGGGCGGCGTGACATTGGCTGTCGAGGAAGGGCATGTGGCGTTCACGGCCGGCCCCTGGTGGCACCGCAATACGCAGAACGTGACAGCCGGGCAGCTGGCCCAGTATCAACCTGGGGCGGGCCTGCAGCCGTTGCGCGCGGTTGAACCGGCCAGTATCGGAGCCTGGCAGCGTGGGCGGCTGGTTTTCGGCGATGCGCCGCTGGCCCTGGTTGCAAGCGAACTGGGCCGTTATCTGCCCGAGCCGGTGCGCATCGAGGACGCGGCATTGGCGCGCCAGCGGGTTGCCGCCAGTCTGGCCCTCGATGATCCGCAAGCCGCCCTGCAGGCGCTGGCGGACCTGGCGCCGGCGCACCTGAGCCACGACGTGCACGGTTGGCTGTTGGCCCTCCGTCGTCGATGAAACAATTGGTTTCAATAAATTATCGAGAATCATTCCGGTTTTTTCTCGCCTGCGGCGTCTGTTGAAGGGGGGCCGATGGCCTGCCCAGCGACCTTGGCCAAGGGTGGCGGCGCCGCAGGCGCCTGATGACAAGACGGAACTTTCGATACATGTTGGACTTTTCATGCAATCCGCGTGCCATGCGCGGGCTGGCGGCTGCCTGCTTGGTGGCGTTGGCCTGCGGTGTGCAGGCACAGGCGCTGCCGATCCGCATCGGCGCGCAGCCTTTGGCCGAGGCACTGCTTCAGTTGGGCGAGCAGGCCGATCTCAACATCGTTTTCTCTCCTGATCTGGTACGGGGCCGCCAGGCGCCTCCCGTAGCGGGGCAGTTTTCGGCTGAACAGGCCTTGCGGGCCTTGTTGCAAGGCAGCGGCATCGGCTTTCAGCGCGAGGGGCGCAATCTGCGTCTGAGTCCGGCGGGGCCCGAAGGGGTGGCGCAGCTGGCGGCAGTCCGCGTGAGCGCCGACGCCGTGCCGGACGGTTATGTGGCGCTGTCCAGCGGCACCGGCAAGTTGCTCGACACGCCCCTGGTGGAACTGCCGCGTTCGGTATCGGTGGTCACCCGGGAGCAACTGCGCACGCAGGCACCGCAGAGCATCGAACGTGCCTTGGCCTATACGCCGGGAGTCCAGACGGACGTGTCGGGGTCGGCCGATCTGCGCATGAGCGGCGCGGTGATCCGGGGCTTCAGCGACGGCAGCGCCTATTACAAGGACGGCCTGAAGCTGCTGTCGGCTGGCACGTATGCCTCGTGGAACGACAGTGTCGATGAGCTGGAACGCATTGAAGTCCTGAAGGGGCCGGCCTCGGTGCTGTTCGGCCAGGGCCGGCCCGGCGGGGTGGTCAATGTGTTGTCCAAGCGTCCCTCGGCGGACATGGTCAATAGCATCGGCCTGCGGCTGGGTTCCTATGACCGGCGCGAGGTGGTCGCCGATGTGGGCGGCGCCGTGGATGAGGGCGGCAAGGTGCTTTACCGCCTGAATCTGTCCGGACGCGAGGCGCATGGGCGCAATACCGGCTCGCGCGATGATCGCTTGTCGGTGGCGCCGGCGCTGCATTTCCAGTTCACGCCGCAGACCCGGCTTACCTTGCTGGGAAGCTACTCGCGCGAACGGGGGACCCCGAAGTCATGGTGGCCATCGCTGTTTACCTATCCGCAGATCAAGGACCTGCCGCTGCGCCGCACGGCAGGCGACCCCGGCTTTGACCGCTTCGACCGCGATACCCATGCCATCGGATATGCGCTGGAGCATGCCACCGAGGCCGGCTGGCACCTGGTGCAGAACCTGCGCTACTCGGAGATCGATGTCGACTATCGGCATATCTATGCGATGGATGTAAAGGCCGATGGCCGCAGCGTGACGCGTGGCTCGCTGGCACAACGCACGCATGGCAAGAGCCTGGCGGTCGACACCCGGGCCTGGCGCGAGATGCAGTGGGGGGCATTGCGCCATACCTTCACCGCCGGCGTGGACTTCATGCGCTATCGCGAGCGCGACGGTCTGGGCTTCGGCTGGGACGTGCCGGATCTGGACATGTATGCCCCTGTCTATGGCCCGTCGATCGTCGTGCCGGCGCTGGAGTTCAGTCGCAGCGACCTGCGGCAGACCGGCATCTATACGCTCAACCAGCTTCAGTGGGGCCGCTGGATCGCCAATGTGAGCCTGCGCCGGGACCGGGTACGCAATCATTTCAGCAATGCCACTCAGCCGCAGCAACGTGAGTCAGCCACGACCGGCAGTGTGGGGCTGCTTTATCTGTTGGATAGCGGGCTGGCGCCCTATGCCAGTTATTCGACTGCCTTTGACCCGATCACCGGCGTCAAGTATGACGGCAGCGGCTTTGCACCGCGCAAGGCCAAGCAGGTGGAGGTGGGGCTGAAGTTCCAGCCCGCCGGGTCGCAGTCCCTGTATACGCTGGCGGTGTTCGATATCCGTCAGACCAATGTGACCACGCCGGATCCGCTGCATCCGCGCTTCAGCGTCCAGACCGGTGAGGTCCGGGCGACCGGGGTGGAACTGGAAGCGCGCTTTGCGCTGGACCGGGAATGGAGCGCGATGCTCGGTTACACCTACCTCAACCCACGCACCACGCGCAGCAACCGGGAAGGGGAGGTCGGGCGGCAGACCTTGAACACGGCGCGCCAGACGGCCAGCCTGTGGCTGGACTATCGTCCGCAGGCCGCGCCCGGCCTGATGCTGGCCGGCGGGGTGCGTTACCGAGGCAAGGCCCCTCATGACGCCAGGCCGCAAGGCGGCATGAACGTCAGCCCGGCCTTTACCCTGGTCGATCTGGCCATTGCCTACGAGACCGAACGCTACCGGGTCGGGTTGAACGTGAACAATGTGTTCGACAAGAAGTATTTCACCGGCCTGTTTCGAGGCATGGAACGCGAGGCCTTGCTGAGCCTCAATTATTACTGGTGAGGCAACCGTCATTGGGGGCACGGCAGCGCGTGCTCCCCAGGGTCAGGCTAGGCCAGCTCGGGGCGGGCGAAGCGGCGGTTGTTCAGTACCGGCAAGGCCTGGCGGGCCTGCTGCACGCGGGCCGGATCCAGTTCGGCGAACACCAGCGCGTCGGTTTCCGCTGCCCGGGCCACGATCACGCCAAGGGGGTCGACGGTCATGCTGGCGCCGATATTGCGCGGCCCGCATTCACCGACGGCGACCAGGTAGCAGGTGTTCTCCAGGGCGCGCGCCTGCGACAGCACCTGCCAGTGCATTTCCTTCATGGGGCCCTTGACCCAGGCCGATGGCGCCACCAGCACCTCGGCCCCATCGAGTGCCAGGCGCCGCGCCAGCTCCGGAAATCGCAGGTCGTAGCAGGTCATCATGCCGACCTTCATGCCGGCGACTTCCACCAGCGGCGGCACCTCGGCGCCCGCATGCACGTTGACCGACTCCTGCATATTGAACGCGTCATACAGGTGCAGCTTGCGGTACTGGGCCACGATCTGGCCGTCGCGCAGCGCCAGCTGGGTGTTCCAGAGCTTGCCGTCGCCGGCCGGCACATGCACCGTCAGGAAAACGGTCAACCCGCTGGTGGCCGGCAGCAGCGCAGACAGAAAGGGGCCGTCCAGCGGTTGGGCGGCGCGCAGCACCAGGTCGGGGTCGGTGATGTCACGCGCCAGGATGCCTTCGGGCAGCACCAGCATGTCGGCGCCGCCGGCACGGGCGCGGTCGATCAGGTCGCGGCAGAGCGCTGCGTTTTCTTCCCAGACCGGGCGCACGGCAAATTGGCCCATGGCGATTTTCATTGTGTTCTCCAGGCGCGCAGGCGCCGTTCTTGCGGGTTCAGTAGTGGGGCGGGCGTTCGTCGAGCAGGCTGCGCCAGGGGGCATTGCCGGCGTCCGGCATCTGCCGGCTGACCTGGGCCAGCTGGCCTGCCAGCGCGGCAATCTGCTTTTGCTGCTCAAAGACCTGTTGGTTCAGGCGTTCGAGCAGGTCTTCGGCAAAGGCCAGCTTGACCTCCAGCTCGGTCACGCGCGATGTCAATTCATGCGAGGGTTCCATAATGGGTATTAAACCCCAGAGCTGGCGCTGCGCGCCAATGGCCGATCCCGGGTCAGCGGCGCGCGCCGGCTTCCCAGAACACCACGCGGGCGTGCAACCCGCGCATCAGCAGCGAGCCGCTCAGGCCCAGCACTGCCAGCAGGGCCACGCCGGCGAACATGACCGCCAGATTCATGCTGACCGAGGCCGATGCGATCAGATAGCCCAGGCCCTGCTGCGCCGACAGGAACTCGCCGACCACCGCACCGATCAGCGCCAGCGACACGCCGATCTGCAGTCCCGAGAAAATATCCCCGGCTGCCGCCGGCAGTTTCACCTGCAGCAGTAGAAAGCGCCGCGAGGCCGAGAACACCCGGCAGGCGTCCAGCAGCTCGGGGTCGCTGCGGCGGATCCCGTTGATGGTGTTCACCAGCAGGGGGAAAAAGCACACCAGGGCGACCAGCACCACCTTGGAGGCCAGCCCGAACCCGAACCACACCAGGATGATGGGCCCCAGCGCCACCTTGGGCATGGCCTGGATGCCGATCAGCACCGGATAGCAGAAGCGCTCGAACGTACGCGACTCAGCCAGCAGGGCGCCGCATATGATGGCCAGGCCGCAGCCCAGCGCGTAGCCGCTCAGGGCCTCGGTAAGGGTGGCGCCGATATGCGGCCACAGACTGCCGTCGGCAAACCCTTGCGCCAGGGCCTGCCCGACCGCGCCGGGCGCGGGCAGCAGGTAATCGGGGATGGCGAATACCTCGATCGCGGCCTGCCACAGCGCCAGCAGTACGGCCAGGCTGATGAGAGGATAGAGAGGCGCGGGCAGGCGCGCACGGGAGCGTTCAGACATGGCGGAAATGACGGCGTAGATGATGGCAGGCGGCGTTGAAGTCGGCCTGGCCGAGGGTGTCGGGCGTGCGCGGGCGCAGCAGACCGGGCCGGAAGTCCTCGACGATGCGCCCGGGCCGGGGCGACAGCACCAGGATGCGGTCGGCCAGGAAAACGGCTTCGGGGATGCTGTGGGTGATGAACAGCACGGATTTGCGATCCTGGCTCCAGATATCCTGCAGCTGGAGGGTCAGCGCCTCACGGGTGAGCGCATCAAGGGCGGCGAAGGGCTCGTCCATCAACAATAGAGGAGGATCGGGCAACAGCATGCGTGCAATGCCTACCCGTTGTTGCATCCCGCCCGACAGTTCGAAGGGGTAGTTGCGCGCAAAGGCGGCCAGCCCGACCCGCTCCAGCAGGCGGTGAGCTCGCGCCTGCGCCGCAGCCCGCGGCAGCCCGCGGGTGCGTGCCGGCAGCAGCACGTTGCGCTCCACGGTCTGCCAGGGCAGCAGATTC
Organism: Pseudomonadota bacterium; assembly: GCA_023386765.1. GTDB lineage: Bacteria > Pseudomonadota > Gammaproteobacteria > Burkholderiales > Burkholderiaceae_B > Bordetella. Next base: position 10,950 of record JAEWJD010000207.1, read on the forward strand.
GGTTTCTGGAAGACCACGCCGGTGTGTGCGCCGGGGCCGCGCACAGGCTCGCCGCCCAGCAGAATCTCGCCGGCGCTGGGGCGCTCAAGCCCCGCCGCCAGTTTCAGCAGGGTGGATTTGCCGCAACCCGACGGTCCCAGCACGGCCACGAATTCACCCTCGGCCAGGGTCAGGTTGATCGGCCCCAGCGCCTCGATCGGGCCGCGCCGTGACGGGTAGGTCAGGCACACGTCTCGGAACACGAGTTCGACGCTCATGCGCTGGCCTCGCTCAGGAAGCGCAGCAGCGCCTGCCAGGCACGGCGGCTGGCCCGGGCGTTGGCGCGGGCGCTGCCGCCGCCGTCGAGCACCACGCCGGCCACCGGATGCGGGCGGGCGATCAGGGTGGCTGGCAGATAAGGCAAGCCGATGGCGTGGCCGGCGCCATCGGCGCGCAGATGCATGACCGGCCAGGGGTGGCCGTGACGGGCCAGGCTGGCCGCTACTTCATCGGCGTACAGCGCCGAAGGCCAGAAGCCGTCGTCGCCGCCGGACACCAGCAGCACCGGGCCCCGGATCTGCTCTACCGGGATGCGCGCCGCGGCCACACTGGGCGCGTGGCGATGGGCGCTGACGAAGGAAGGAGCCTGACGCACCGGCACGCAGCCGCCGGGTCGGGCGCGGTAGGCGCTCCAGTCGGCTAGTGGATTGTCTTGCCACACATGGGGCAAGGGCGCGCCCTGCCAGGTCCAGGCCACCCCGTCGGGTGCCTGGCCGGGCCGGCCGGCGCGCAACGTGCCGTGCAGCACCGAGCTGGGTACATAGGCCGCCACCGCGCTGACCAGGGGCGCGAAACGCGCACCCAGCAGCAATGACAGCTCGGCGCCGCGTGACTGTCCGGTCAGCGCCACGAAACCGCCGCGCGGGCGATGACTGCGGTGAAGCCATTGCAATGCCGCCTCGAAGTACTCCAGCGGTGTCTCCGAAATGGCCTCGGGACGCCCGGGGGATTTGAAATAGCCCAGCGCCAGCGCCAGATAGCCGTGGGCGGCCAGCACGGCGGCGCGCTGATGCGCCACGCCGCCGCCGGAACCATTGAAGACCACTACGGCCGGGTGCGGGCCGGCGCCGGGCGGGTGGTAGAGGGCGCCCGAGAACGGGGTATCCCGCAGCGTTTCGCAGCGCACCTCCGGCAAGGCGAAGCGCTGCACCAGCCCGGCGCGCAGGCAAGCGGTGGCCGTCTGCAAACGCAGCTCGACGTGCAAGGGATCGGTGGTTTCGGCCTCTGCGCCTTCGCGTGGCGGGCTGATCCGCCGCATGGCGGTGATGGCGTTCATGGCGCCTGGCGCGTCCCAGTCGCCAGCCAGCGGCGGATGGATATCCAGATCCAGGCCACCGTCCGGGCCGATGAGAAAGGTGGCCTGGCTCTGCCAGCGGCTGCCATCGGAGTGCAGCAGCGTGGCGTTGAGCTGGGCCGGCCCGGGCGGCAGGCCCTCGGCGCGGATGCGGCGCGCCATATCGGCCAGGGCGTCGGCCGGTTCGACAATCAGGCGTGGCGCGCTCATGGTTGCGCCTTGGCCTGGGTGCGTACCGCTTCGGCATCGAAATCATTGATCCGGGCGATCAGCTCATTGGAAAACAGCGTCTCCAGCGGCAGGTCGGCCGAGGGGTACTCGCCCGCCTGGACCATGGCCTGGATGCTGCTGCGGATGGCGGGCAGATCGTATTGGCCAGGTATGCGCGGGCTGCCATCGGGACGATGCAGTACCCGTGCCAGGCGGCGCGACAGCAGGGCGGCAGCCTTGTCGCGTTCGGCGGTCGCCTCGCCCGGGGGTTTGGATTGCGGGTTGGCGCGCCAGAACGCCTCCACGCAGAACCCGGGATTGGCTTCGCAGGCAATCTGGCCTTTGGTGTAGGCGCGCGCGAAACGCACCAGCAGATCAGGTTGTTCGCGCAGTGTGTCCTGGTGGGCGATGAAGCCGTTGCCCGCCGTTTCGGCAAACACCGGCGGATAGGCAAGGCGGCGTATCGCGGTGCCGCCCAGCTCCAGCATGTCATTCCAGCTGCTGTTGAAGTTCAACGCGTCCACCTGGCCGGCGCGCAGGGCCTGAAAGCCCGCCGCGAGGGCTCCCACGGCCACGAATTCGACGTCCTTGCCGGGTTGCAGGCCGGCGCTGCGCAAGGCGGCGCGCCCGCCCGGGATGGTGCCCCAGGTCAGGGCGCCCACGCCGACCTTGCGGTGCCGCAGGTCGCTCAGCTCGCGCAACGGCCCATCGGCCAGCACGGCGAATTCCATGGTGTTGGTCGGCACGCCGTTGTAGAAATAGCGCAACGGCAAAGGATCCTTGCCGCTGAAGTGGCTGGCAATGACCGGTTCGGAGGTCGGATAGCCCACGGTCACGCGCCGGTTGGCCACCTGGGGCAGCAGGGCGCCTGCGCCTTGAAATACCAGCGTCTTGACCGCCAGGTTCTCGGCCTTGAAGTAGCCCAGCGCCTCGGCGGCCGCATAGGGGCCGCCATCATGCACGGCCAGCGGCACGGCCAGGGCCACGGTGACTTCTTCCAGGGCCGCGGCAGGCGCGCTCAGGCCGAGGCACAGCGCAAGCGCAGGCAAGCGGAAAAGTGGTTTCGATACAGTCATCAGGAAGCAGTCCCGGTCAAAGAAGGGGGGGCCAGGCGCCGGACGGCCTCTCGGGCCAGTGCGGCGCGGTCGATCTTGTGGGTGCCATTGAGGGGCAGCGCGGCCAGCGCCCAGATCCGGCGCGGATGCTGGTAGGCCGGGGCATGGGCCAGGGCGTGGCGTTGCAGGGCGGCGGCATCGATCGCCTGGCCGTCGCGGGCGACCACGAAGGCGACCGGCTTGGCGCCTTTGATGTCGTCGCTCACGGGCACCACGCAGGCCTGCTGCACGCTGGGATGGCCTTCGAGGACGCGCTCGACCTCGGCGGGATAGATGTTTTCACCGCCGCACACAAACATGTCGTCGCGTCGACCCACGAAGGTGTAGAAACCCTGGGCGTCGCGGCGAAACACATCGCCCGTGCGGTAATAGCCATCATCCGTAAAGGGCGCGGCAAGATCCGGGCGTCGGTGGTAGCCCTGCATCAGCCCGGGGCTGCGCAGTTCGAGCAGGCCGGTGTCGGTGTCGTCATCGGGGCCGGGAACCAGGCGCAGCCGGACGTCCGGATGCGGATAGCCGACGGACGCCGGCGGGACCGGCAGCCCTTGCGGATGTGGGCCGAACACCACCGGGCCGCCTTCGGTCGTGCCATAGGCGTTGATGACGCGCGCCTGGGGGAGCCAGGCGCGCATCTGGCGCCAAAGCTGGTCGGGCACGGGCGCCGATCCGAGCCGGATGACCCGGACCGACGACAGATCCGCCTGGGCCAGCGCATCACGCTCGCGCAACAGCATGGCGATCATCGGTGGCACGGCGGTCAGCCAGGTGGCGCGATGGGTGCTGATGGCCTGCAGGTAGGCACGCGCCTCGAAGCGCGGCAGCAGGATGGCAGTGGCGCCGCTGGCCAACGCCAGTTGGGTCAGGGCAAGCGCATTCATGTGATAGAGCGGTGCGGCAATGAGGGCACGTTCCTGATCCAGGGGCGTGGCGTGCAGGCGGGTGCGCACCGTCCAGCATTGCGCCGCATGGCTCAGCCGCACGCCCTTGGGGCGCCCGGTCGAGCCCGAGGTGTACAGCAGCAAGGCCAGACCTGAGAGGGGCCGGGGCCGCAAGCGGGGTTGGCCTTCGGCCAGCAAGGCGTGCCAGGCGGAAGAGCCGAAGGCGATGGCCGGCAGCGCGCCGGGCGGGCGGTGGCCGGCGTCGTGCAACACCAGGACCGCGCCGCTGTCGGCCAGTACCTCGGCCTGGGTCTGCGCCGCAAACTTGATGTTCAGCGGCACCGCCACCAGTCCCGCCCGAGCCAGTCCGAGCAAGGCCACCACGTAATCGGCCGAATTGGCCGCCAGGATGGCTACGGCAGCCCCTGCCGGCAGCCCGCGTGCCAGCAGGGCACTGCCGAGCCGGCAGGCCTGCGCGCGCAAGTCGCCATAGCGCCAGACGGTCGGCTGACCGGTGTCGTCCAGGGCGATGAGCGCCGGACGCTGTGCGGGCCAGGCATCGGCCAGCGTGCCCAGATGGCTGACGGGGAGATGGCGGTCTGTCATGGGACTACCCCCTTGGCGTGGCGTACACGCCGCGGCCGCTGGCCACCAACTTGCCGTCTTTGTCATAGACATGGGCCTCGGCGCTGGAGACCTGCCCGCCAAACTTGATCACCTTGCCGTGCACGCGCAGATCGCCGGGCTGGGCCACGCGGTGATAGTCGACCCGCAAGTCGATGGTGGGCACGCCGCGCCCGGTTTCCGACACCAGCGCCCAGTCGGCGGCCAGATCCACCAGGGCGGCCAGGATGCCGCCGTGGGTATAGCCTTTGTCCGGGTTGACCACCCACTCCTCGCGCCAGCGCGCCAGCAGTTCGATTTCCCCTGGTGCGACGCGTTCGACCTGCAGGCCCAGCCATTGATGGTAGGGGCCGCGCAGCAGACGCGCCTGGATGTCGGCGGGATCGGGAAGATTCGGGCTTGCACTCATGGATGACACCTTGGGTTCAGGGGTTGACGATGACCTTGCCCAGCACCTCGCGGTCGCGGATCAGGGCCAGGCCGAGGGCGGCTTGCTCAAGGGGCAGGCGTCGGTCGATCAAGGGCTGGATGCGGCCGTCGGCCACCAGTTCGAGCAGCGCCTTGAGGTTGTCGTCGTAGAAACTGTTGGAGCCCTTGATGTTCAGCTCGAAACTCCAGACGTAGCGCAGGTCCTCGGCCGGGTCGTGGCCGGCCGTGGCGCCGCAGACCAGCAGGGTGCCGCCGCGTTTGAGGCACTTGAGGGACGGGCGCCAGGTATCGCCGCCGGTGAAGTTCACCACCACGTCCACGCCGCCTTCCTGGCTGCGCCGCTGGGGTTTGCCATATTGCGCAATGGCCCACTTGGAGAAATCGGTATCGCGATAATTGACCACGTGGTCGGCACCCAGGGCCGTGAGGGCATCCAGCTTGGACTGGCTGCCGGCGCAGGCGATGACTTCCGCACCCAGCATCTTGGCGAGCACCACACTGGCGGTGCCGACCCCGCCGCTGGCGCCGAGCACCAGCACGCGGTCGCCAGGGCGTACGGTCTGGTGCGTGACCAGCATCCGGTGCGCCGTGCCATAGGCCACCGGCAGCGCCGCGGCTTCGTCGAACCCCACGCCTTGCGGCAGGGCGATCAACTGATCCTGGGCCACCCGGCAGTATTGCGCCATGCCGCCGTCAAGCATTTCTCCCATCAGGCCGTGCTTGCGGTTGAGCGGGTTGACCAGCACGCGATCGCCGACCTGCCAGCCGGCGACGCCGGGGCCGACCTCGGCGATCTCGCCGGCCAGGTCCAGGCCGATCACCACCGGCAGCGGCACCTTGATGCCGGGCATGCCCTGGACGGTGAAGACATCGTGATAGTTGAAGGAAGCCGCGCGCACGCGCAGCACGACATGGCCTTCATCGGCGTGCGGGCGGGGGTGGTCGTCGACCACCTGCAATTGTTCCAGGCCGCCATGCTCGCTGAGCAGCAGGGCTTTCATGGTTTGTGACATGACAGACATCCTTGAATCGGAAGGGAGAAATCAGTGCAGGGACTTGGCCTGCTCGTAAGGGGCCGTAAGAAACAGCTCGGGTGCCAGCTCGCCCTGGATCAGGCCCGCCTGCGCGAATACCTGGTGCTGGTGGCGCAGCGTGGCGAGGTCGGCCGGCTCGAAACTGATGCGGTACATCTGCGGCCATTGGGCCGCGTAGGCCTGGGCGTCGGCCGGCGGCAGATTGGCGGCGCGCGTGAGAATGCCGGCCACCTCCTGGGGATGGGCGGCCGCCCAGTCGCTGGCCTGGCGCAGGGCAGCGATTACCCGGGCCAGGGTGTCCGGATGGGCCCGCGCGAAGTCGCTGCGCACCGCGCCGATGCCGATGTACGGCACGGCCGGGCTGCCGGTCAGGCGTTGCCATTCGCTCGCAAAGGACCCAAGCCGGCGCACGTTCAGGCCATGCCCGAGCTGGGCCAGCGTGACCGAGCGCAGCGCGGCGGCATCGATCTGCGACTGGGCCAGAAACTGCACCAGACGGGATTCATTGCCGCCCACCAGCGCAAAGTCGCCCGCGTCCAGGCCATGGTTGCCCGCCAGCACGGCGCCAGCGATCACCGCCACCGAACTGCCGGCGGGCGACATACCGATACGCTGACCGCGCAGCTGCGCCAGATCCGTGACGGGGCTGTCGGCCGGCACGACGAATTGCACGTCGGCCGGTTGCGTGGCGGCGAACACCTGGAT